>CAIXOY010000603.1 GCA_903921135.1 uncultured Gammaproteobacteria bacterium | reverse complement strand
GGGCGTGGCCGCGGCGGCCCGCAGCGCGGCGCGGACCTGCGCTACAACCTCGAGATCGATCTCGAGGACGCGGTGCAGGGCTCCACCGTCAAGATCCGTGTTCCCACCCTCGAGAACTGCGAGGAGTGCAACGGCAGCGGCGCCCGCAAGGGCAGCACGCCGGTGAGCTGCACCACCTGCGGTGGCGCGGGCCAGATCCGCATGCAGCAGGGCTTCTTCTCGGTGCAGCAGACCTGCCCGAACTGCCGCGGCAAGGGCAAGATGATCAAAGACCCCTGCGGCAGTTGCCACGGTCGTGGTCGCGTCGAGAAGCAGAAAACCCTGTCCGTGAAGATCCCGCCCGGTGTCGACACGGGCGATCGCATCCGCCTGGCAGGTGAGGGCGAGGCCGGCCCCGATGGCGGCGGCGCGGGTGATCTTTATGTGCAGGTGGCGGTGCGGCCGCACAACATCTTCCAGCGCGACGGCAAGCACCTCTACACCGAGGTGCCCATCAGCTTCACCGATGCCGCCCTCGGCGGCGAGCTCGAGGTGCCCACGCTCGAAGGCCGCGTGAAACTGCGTGTCCCGCCCGAGACCCAGACCGGCAAGCTCTTCCGCTTGCGTGGCAAGGGCGTGAAGCCCGTACGCGGCGGCACCGTGGGGGATCTGCTCTGCCGCGTAGTGGTAGAGACGCCGGTGAACCTCACCAAGAAGCAGAAAGACCTCCTGACGGAGTTCCAGGCCTCGCTCAGTGAATCGAACCAGAAGCACTCCCCCCGCAAGACCTCCTGGTTCGAGGGCGTGAAGAGCTTCTTCGACGAAATGAAATTCTGATGGTCCGCATCGGCATCACGGGTGCTGCCGGCCGCATGGGCCGCACCCTGATCGAGGCTATCGAAGAACACCCTGGTGCCACGCTGGGAGCTGCTTTCGAGCGGCCCGGCAGCAGCCTGATGGGTGTGGATGCCGGAGAGTTGTGCGGGCGTGGCCGCGCGGGCGTCTGCCTGCAGGGCGTTGTGGCCGAGGCGCTCGATGCCTTCGACGTGCTGATCGATTTCAGCTCACCCGAGGCCACCGCCGAGGCGGCCGAGGTGGCGGCGCAGAGCGGCAAGGCGCTGGTGGTTGGCACCACCGGGCTTGATGCCGCGCAACAGTCAGCCGTCGACCGCGCCGCGCTGCGTGTGCCCGTCTGCCAGGCCGCGAATTTCAGCACCGGCGTGAACCTTTCCCTCGTGTTGCTCGAAACCGCCGCACGGGTGCTGGGCGACACCGTCGATATCGAGATTGTGGAAGCCCACCACCGCCACAAGCGCGACGCGCCCTCTGGCACCGCGCTCGCCATGGGCGAGGTGGTGGCGCAAGCGCTGGGGCGGGATCTTCACGCCGTGGCGGTCTATGGCCGTGAGGGTCAGACCGGCCCACGCGCGCGCGAGACCATCGGCTTCGCCACCGTGCGCGGTGGCGATATCGTGGGGGATCACACGGTAATGTTCGCTGCCGACGGCGAGCGGCTCGAGATCAGCCACAAGGCCTCGAGCCGCATGGCTTTTGCGCGGGGCGCGGTGCGGGCAGCGGTCTGGCTGGCCGGACGCGAACCGGGACGTTACGGGATGCGTGAGGTGCTCGGCCTCTGACATCCACGCTTGCCGAGAGGGACGTCTGAGGCTGTTCAGGCGCTATCGCTGTCCCGGTAGGGATCCCAGTTGGCGCGCGAGAGGCCCGGCAGCCCCGGCCCTACCACGGGCGAACTGAGCATCAGGTGCGCCAATTCGTTCTGCCGGTTCACATCGGTTTTCTGGAACACCCGTTTGAGCAGGTTCCGCACGGTGGTGGGCGAGCGATCCTGCGTGGCGGCGATCTGTTCGGGCGACTGCCCCTGCATCACTCCGATGGCCACCTCTGCCTCCGCGCGCGTCAGACCGAACACCTCCCGGCAGCGGCTTACCGAGGCTGTCTGCGAGGCTTCCGGGTCGAAGACCAGCGCGACCGCCGCAGGCCGCCGGCCCATGGTCTGCCGTTCGGGCGAGAGCGGCATCAGGACCAGGCTGTAAGGACGTTTGCCGGAGGGACGACTGACCAGAAGAGCGTTGGGGCAGGGCGTGCGCCCCACGCCTTCGCTGGCGGCGATGACCTCATGCACGGCGTGCTGCAGGCGCTGGTTCTCCGGGGCGAGGTCGGCCCTGAAGCCTGTGCGCCTGAGGCTCAGGCCGTCGCCCGACAAGACCGTTTCGGCCAGTTCGTTCGCAAGGAATACCTGCCCCTGATTGTCCAGGACCACCATCGGATAAGGGCAGAGGTTGGCCGATTCCCAGCACAGTCTGCGCAGGGATTCGGCCTGTTCGAGTTTCACGTGTATCAGGGTCGATCGCACCATGTGCGGCGCCATGAGGCGCAGCACCTGTTCCCGTTGGCCTTCGCCTGCGTGGCTCCGTGGACGGGCGAAATTCACGAAAATCGACTGGTCCTGCCCTCGGTAGAGCAGCATTTTCGCGCCTTCCTCGATGCGGTTCGGGACAACGAATTCCTGGAAGTACGGTTGCCGGCGGAGCAGATCGAGGTCGACGAGGGTGTCGCGGTGCTGGAGCCGCCCGGGCTGCATCGGGCTGCCATCGCGCAGCAGGCGGCCGGCGCTCACCTTGTGCTGACTTTCCGCGCGCCGGCATGCATCGATGTCGATGCCGGAGGCGGACACGCAGCGTGCCTCCTCGGCCCGCTGGGCGTGCCTCACGCTCACGATGGAACCCACCTCGAAACCCAGCAGGGCGGTGATCTCGTCAAGCAAGGGAGCCGCGGGCTCCTCGGTGAGGACGCTGTCGTAGAAACGCCCTGCGAGCGCAGCGCAGGCCCGTTCCAGATCCATCACGCCCTCCCATGGCACTGACGTACCGAGCGGATTGAAAACACCCCCAACACGGACGGTGCGGGTCGAATGCTAGTTCAGATATGCCAATGGAAAACAGGTGTTGCGGAGGCGCCGTGCCGTTTTATGGCCCGAATGGGTCGATTTCCGGGAATCAACCCCGATCATTCGTGGCTACATGACCCAAATGGGTCATGCTTTGCCGCATTCCCGCCCTTAGGCTGGCGCGGCTATTCAGAGTCCCTCTCCATGCCCAACTCCGCCATCTCCGAGTTGAAGTTCCGCGCGGCGAAGGCCTTGTGCGAGTTTGCAGTCGCACCCTCACAGCTCCCGGCCGTCGTTCGTGCGCTGGTCCGTCTCGTGTCGGCCGACGCAGGCGCTATCACTATCGGGCACGTCGGCCATGCCCGGCACACGGTGTACGGAGAAGCGGGCCAGACAGAGGCTGCATTGCCTGTCATCTCACTGGATGCCTGGGCCATGTTGCCTCCGGGGCAGATCCACCGGATCCAGTCCTTCCCGCCTGCGCTGGCGGGCCCGTCGGGACGCGAGCAGCCGATGCGGGGTTTTGCCGATGCCTGCATTGCCCGCCTGGAGACTGATGACGGGCTGACGGTAGAGCTCTGCCTCGCGCTGAAGGGCGAGCCCGGGTCTGGCGCTTTCCAGACATCGGCGCTTGCGGCCCTTGGCGAATGCATGCCGATGTTGCGTTCCACGATTGCGGCGCAGCGGCGCCACCTTGCCATGCAGGCCCTCGGCTTCGCGATCATGAACCGGTATGACCGCTACCATGTGGGCGCCATGGTGGTCGACGCGGACGGCTATCTCATCTACCGCAACGAGGCGGCCCGTCGGCATCTCGATCCGGGCAGCGGACTGGTATTGCGCGAGGGAAGGCTCGAAGCCGGCTTGCCCGCGGAGAGCGCCCTGCTGTTGCAATCGATCAGGGACGTGCTGGACAGCGATCTGCCCGACAGCCACTTTCTCTCGCGCCTTTTCAGCGCAAGCCGCGAGGGTGAGATGCCGCTCACGCTCGCGATCAGCCCGTTCCGGGGCGCGCCCGGCATTGGCCGCTATGTCACGATCATGGCCTACGACCCCTCCCGCCCGGACGTCAACCGGAAAGAGGTCATCCAGTGGACCTACCACCTGAACGTCCGTGAGTCCGAGCTTGCCTGTGCGCTCGCGGGCGGCGAGTCGCTGGAGACCTATGCCGGGCGCGCGGACTGCTCGCTGGAAAGCGCGCGCTCCCTGCTCAAGCGCATATTCCGCAAGACCGGCACTTCCCGGCAGAGCGAACTGGTGAAGCTCGTGCTGGCCGGGCCCGCCGCGATGGTGCAGTAACCATGCCTGCCGCACTGCTGCCTCTGGCCACCGAACGTCTGTCGGAACTGCTGCTGTTGCTCCACGGTGTTGCTGCCCGGCCCCAGAATCTGGAGCAAGTGCAGAGGATGTGCGCACGCTATGTCGGCGCCCGCAACAGCACCATGGGTATCTGCGAGGGGCGCACCGGCAAGGTGCGCTTCGTCGATTACTTCCCGGCTGACCGGGATTTCGCGGCGGCCTACGAAAACCACTACCGGAACGAGGATCCGGTCAAGAACGCAGCCATGCTGGCTACACCCAGGAAGTTCTGGACCCGCGAACAGCTCATTCCCGAGGAAGTCCTGCGGACCCACCCCTTCTTCACCGAATGGTGCCTGAAGAACGGCTACGACGATGTCTGCATCGCACGCATCCCCATGAGCGGGGACTACCACTGCCTGTGGGCGTTCAGTCGCGGGAGCGACCAACCCCGGTTTTCGCGCCGCGAACTCGATTTCCTCGAGTTGCTGCTTCCGCACGCCGAGCAGGCTCTCTCGCTCCACAACCATATCGACCGTCTGGGCGTCTTTGCCGATATCGCGCAGGAGCAGCTCACGCAGTCCGGTCATGGCCTGGTGGTGCTGAACGAAGAGGGCAACGTCAGCTATCTGAACCGTGTCGCTGCGAGGCTGGTGGGCGAGGGAAATGCCGTGTCCTCGGTGGATGGCAGGCTCCGCCTCGCGGACCCCGTGGCGGCGGAGCGCTACGAGGAACTGGTGCGGATCTGTACCACTGCGGCGCGAAGCAACACCATTCTGGCCGGGGGCTCCGTGCCGGTCACGAGGGAGGGGGCCTCGCCGGTGGCTGTTACCGTCATGCCCTATCGCAGGCAGGAATCCTTTCCCACCCTGATCGCTGGCGCCGGGCGCGTGGTGGTCACGATTTTCGATCCGGACCGCCCGCGGCTCGACACCCGCACCATGCTGCGGGAGATGTACCGGCTTTCGGAAACCGAGGCAGAGGTCTGCTGGCGTCTGGGCAATGGCGAGACCCTGGAGGAAATCGCGCTTGAAACCGACACGACCCGCGAGACCGTCCGTTCCCAGTTGAAGCGCGTGTTCGCCAAGACCGGCACCAACCGCCAGCCCGACCTGGTCAGGCTCGTGCTGCTCGGGCCTGCGGCGTGGAATCGCGCCCTGCCCTGATGCGCACGGACTGATTTTTTTCTTTCAAAGCGGGGGCGTCTTCCCTACAATGCCGCTTCAGATTTCCGTTGGCATCACCCCGAGCAAAACCGCGTAAACGGCGTCTGAAGCACATCAGGGGCGAGATGAGACCGGTAGTTTCATCTCGCTTTTTTTCGCCCCTGATTCGCCTCCTCGCGCGTCGGAACGCAGCAACCGGGACGCCCTCGGCCGTGTTTCAGGGGCGTTCAGCCGCCACCTCCAGACGAGGAGCCACCATTGACCACCGCGCACCGCCGGCCCGCCCTGCTGGCCCTAGAAGACGGCAGCCTCTTTCACGGTCAGGCGATCGGCGCCGACGGTGAAACCAGTGGCGAAGTGGTCTTCAACACCGCCATGACCGGCTATCAGGAGATCCTCACCGATCCCTCCTACGCCCGTCAGATCGTGACCCTCACCTACCCTCACATCGGCAATACCGGTGTGAACCCCGAAGACGAGGAGTCCGGGCAGGTGTGGGCGGCCGGCCTCGTGATCCGTGACCTGCCGCTGCTCGCCAGCAACTTCCGCTCGACCGGCACACTGCAGGGCTACCTCGCCGCGCGCGGGATCATCGGCATCTCCGATATCGACACCCGCCGCCTCACCCGCATCCTGCGCGAGAAGGGCGCGCAGAACGGCTGCATCATGGCCGGCCGTTGCGATGCCGCGCAGGCTCTTGAACGGGCGCGCGCCTTTCCCGGCCTGAAGGGCATGGACCTCGCCAAGGTGGTGAGCGTCACCGAGCCCTACGCCTGGACGGAGGGCAGTTGGGCGCTGGGTCACGGCTTCGTCACGCCGTCGGCAGCGCCCGGGTTCAAGGTCGTGGCCTTCGACTATGGCGTGAAGCGCAACATCCTGCGCATGCTGGTCGATCGTGGTTGCGCGCTCACCGTTGTGCCGGCCCAGACCTCTGCCGAAGAGGTGATGGCCATGTCGCCCGACGGGGTCTTCCTGTCTAACGGCCCCGGTGACCCCGAGCCCTGCGACTACGCCATCCGCGCCATCCGCACATTGGTCGACTCGGGCCTGCCCGTCTTCGGCATCTGCCTGGGGCACCAGCTGCTCGGCCTCGCCAGCGGCGCGCGCACCGTGAAAATGAAATTCGGCCACCACGGCGCCAACCACCCCGTGCAGGATCTGGTGACAGGCAGCGTGATGATCACCAGCCAGAACCACGGCTTCGCGGTCGACGAGTCCACGCTGCCGGCCACCTTGCGCGCCACGCACCGCTCGCTCTTTGACGGCTCCCTTCAGGGCATTCACCGCAATGATCGCCCGGCGTTCAGCTTCCAGGGCCACCCCGAGGCGAGCCCCGGCCCGCACGATGCGGCAGGACTCTTCGATCACTTCATCGGCCTGATGCGCGAGCACGGCCGGGCAAAGGGGTAGCCACGCGATGCCCAGACGCACAGACATCCATACCATCCTGATCATCGGTGCCGGCCCCATCGTCATCGGGCAGGCCTGCGAGTTCGACTACTCGGGCGCGCAAGCCTGCAAGGCGCTGCGGGAAGAGGGCTTCCGCGTGGTGTTGGTGAACTCCAACCCCGCCACCATCATGACCGACCCGGCCATGGCCGATGCCACCTACATCGAGCCCGTGAACTGGCGCTCCGTGGCCAGCATCATCGAGAAAGAGCGCCCCGACGCGCTGCTGCCCACCATGGGCGGCCAGACGGCGCTGAACTGTGCCCTCGACCTCGCCCGCGAAGGCATCCTCGAGAAATTCGGCGTGCAGATGATCGGCGCCACCCGCGAGGCCATCGACAAGGCCGAGGACCGGCAGAAGTTCGACAAGGCCATGCGCTCGATCGGCCTGGAGTGTCCGCGCTCGGCCATCGCCCACAGCATGGAAGAGGCCCTGCAGGTCGTCGACGGCATCGGTTTTCCCTGCATCATCCGCCCCTCCTTCACCATGGGTGGCTCCGGTGGCGGCATCGCCTACAACCGCGAGGAATTCGAGGAAATCTGCGAGCGCGGCTTGCAGCTCTCGCCTACCAGCGAGCTGCTGATCGACGAGTCGCTGATCGGCTGGAAAGAATACGAGATGGAGGTGGTGCGGGACCGCAAGGACAACTGCATCATCATCTGCTCCATCGAGAACTTCGATCCGATGGGCGTGCACACCGGTGACTCCATCACCGTGGCGCCCGCGCAGACGCTGACCGACCGCGAATACCAGATCATGCGCAACGCCTCCATCGCGGTGCTGCGCGAGATCGGTGTGGAGACCGGCGGCTCCAACGTGCAGTTCGCCGTGAACCCGGAGAACGGCCGCCTGATCGTGATCGAGATGAACCCGCGCGTCTCGCGCTCCTCGGCGCTCGCCTCCAAGGCCACGGGCTTCCCCATCGCCAAGGTCGCGGCCAAGCTCGCCGTGGGCTACACCCTCGACGAACTGCAGAACGAAATCACCGGCGGTGTCACGCCGGCCTCTTTCGAACCCTCCATCGACTACGTCGTCACCAAGGTGCCGCGCTTCACCTTCGAGAAGTTCGCCACGGCAGATGCACGCCTCACCACGCAGATGAAATCCGTGGGTGAGGTGATGGCGATCGGGCGCACGTTCCAGGAGTCGATGCACAAGGCGATGCGCGGGCTGGAGGTGAGCTCTTCGGGCTTCGAGACCCAGATGGACGCCCACGACGATGAGGCCCTCGCGAAACTCCGCGGGCACATCGTGAACCCTGGCGCGCAGCGTCTGTGGCACCTGGCCGATGGCTTCCGCGCGGGGCTCTCGCTGGACGAAATGCACCAGCTCTCCCGCATCGACCCGTGGTTCCTGGTGCAGATAGAAGACATCGTGCGCGAGGAGCGCATGCTCGGCGGCCGTGCGCTGCCCACGCTGGGCCTTGAGGAGTTGCGTCGACTGAAGCGCAAGGGCTTCTCCGACCGCCGCCTCGCGGATGTACTGGGCGAGAAAGAAACCGCCGTGCGGGCGCGGCGCCGCGCCCTGGGCCTGCACCCGGTGTACAAGCGGGTCGACACCTGTGCTGGCGAGTTCGCCTCGGCCACGGCCTACATGTATTCCACCTACGAGGAGGAGTGCGAGGCGCAGCCCTCCAGTCGCGAGAAAATCATGGTGCTGGGCGGTGGCCCCAACCGCATCGGACAGGGCATCGAGTTCGATTACTGCTGCGTCCACGCCGCGCTCGCCATGCGCGAAGACGGCTACGAGACCATCATGGTCAACTGCAACCCCGAGACGGTCTCTACCGACTACGACACCTCCGACCGGCTCTATTTCGAGCCCGTCACGCTGGAAGACGTGCTGGAGATCGTGCGCATCGAGCAGCCCAAGGGCGTGATCGTGCAGTTCGGTGGCCAGACGCCGCTCAAACTCGCTCGCGCGCTCTGGGCCGAGGGCGTGCCGGTGATCGGCACCACGCCGGATGCCATCGACTGCGCCGAAGACCGCGAACGCTTCCAGCAGATGATCGAGAAACTCGGCCTGTTGCAGCCGCCGAACGCCATCGTGCGCTCGGCCGAGCAGGCCGAGGTTGCGGCCGAGCGCATCGGTTACCCGCTGGTGGTGCGCCCGTCCTATGTGCTGGGCGGTCGTGCCATGGAAATCGTCTACCGGCCGGAAGAACTGCGCACCTACATGCGCGAAGCCGTGCGGGTGTCGGACGACTCCCCGATCCTGCTCGATTACTTCCTGAAGGCGGCCGTGGAGGTCGACATCGACGCCGTCTGCGACGGCGAGCGCGTGGTGATCGGCGCGATCATGCAGCACATCGAGCAAGCGGGCATCCACTCGGGCGACTCCGCGTGTTCGTTGCCGCCCTACAGCTTGCCCGCCGATGTCCAGGACGAGATGCGCGCGGTGGTGGTCCGCATGGCGCGCGAGCTTGGCGTGGTCGGCCTGATGAATGTGCAACTCGCCTGGCAGGACGACCGCATCTACGTAATCGAGGTGAACCCGCGCGCCTCGCGCACGGTGCCCTTCGTCTCGAAGTGCATCGGCCGCTCGCTCGCAAAGGTCGCGGCACGCTGCATGGCGGGCACTTCGCTCGAGGCACAAGGTTTCACCGAAGAGGCCGTGCCCACGCTCTACAACGTCAAGGAATCGGTGTTCCCCTTCAACAAGTTCCCGGGGATCGACCCGATCCTCGGGCCCGAGATGAAGTCCACCGGCGAAGTGATGGGTGTGGGTGCCACTTTCGCCGAGGCCTTCCTGAAGGCACAGGTCGCGGCGGGCGAACGGCTGCCCCGCGGTGGCATCGCCTTCCTCAGCGTGCGCGAGGCCGACAAGCCCGGGATCATCGGCGTGGCCCGTGACCTGGTGGATCTTGGCTTCAGCATCGTGGCCACGCGTGGCACGGCGGCGGCCATCGAGGCGGCAGGCATCGCCGTCGAGGTGGTGAACAAGGTGATCGAAGGCCGTCCCCATGTCGTCGACATGATCAAGAACGACCGCATCCACCTCATCGTGAACACGACGGAAGGCCGGCAGGCGATCGCGGATTCCTCGACCATCCGTTCCAGCGCGCAGGCGCGCGACGTCTACTACACCACGACGCTCACGGGCGGCGAGGCCATCTGCGAGGCGTTGCGTCACGGTCCGGATGTGAGCGTAAGATGCCTTCAGCAGATACACGGCGCGTTGGCCTGAGCCTTCGCATGATCGTTCAGAACAGGCGGGCGGAGGCCCGCTGCGCAGGGAGACCGGGCGGATGGTGACGCGTGTACCGATGACCGTTGGCGGGGCGGAGAAACTCCGCGCCGAACTCGAACACCTGAAGCGCGTGGAGCGCCCGCGCATTTCCAAGGCCATCGCCGAGGCCCGCGAGCACGGTGACCTGCGCGAGAACGCCGAGTATCACGCCGCCCGCGAGCAGCAGAGTTTCGCGGAGGGCCGTATCAACGACATCGAGTCGAAGCTTTCGGTCGCGCAGATCATCGACGTCACCGCCATTCCCGCGACGGGCAAGGTGATCTTCGGCGCCACCGTCGCCATCCTGAACCTCGAGACCGACGAGACGCTGCGCTACCAGATCGTGGGCGAGGACGAGGCCTCGGTGAAGGAGAACCGCATCTCCGTGACCTCGCCGATGTCCCGTTCGCTGGTGGGCAAAGAGATCGGCGACGTGGTGAGCGTGCGCACGCCGGCAGGCCCCGTCGACTACGAGATTGTCGACGTCCTGCACCTCTGATCGGCGGTCACTCCGCGCTTTGGCGCAGGTTGCTCAATCGCGGGTCGGCGTCAGGGTTGTGGCGGTAGACCAGCGCGATCTTCCCGATCTCCTGAACCGATTGCGCACCGGTGTGCTCGCAGAACGCCGTGATGGCAGCCCCGCGTTCGACGCGGTCGGCGATACTGAATCGCACCTTGATGAGTTCGTGATCGGAGAGGGCCCGCTCGGCCTCTGCGTACACGCCCTCGGTGAGGCCCTTGGCGGCAACGGTCACCACCGGGTTCAGCCGGTGGCCAATGCCGCGCAGTCGCTTCCTGAAATCCGCATCGAGCGGCATGATGTCCGGCCCCGGGTGTGCTGAGAAGGCCGGCATTGTAGCCCAATGCCCCACGCATCCGGCGAAGAGGAGTGCAGATCGCCCCATGGCCAGATCGAAGAGCAGCGGCCGCTGGCTCCAGGAGCATCACAAGGATCCGTATGTGCAGCGCTCGCGTGCCGAGGGCTACCGTTCGCGCGCCAGTTACAAGCTCCTCGAAATCGCGCGCGCCGACCGCCTGATCCGCAAGGGTGATGTGGTGGTCGATCTGGGGGCGGCGCCGGGAGGCTGGAGCCAGGTGGCGGCGGAACTGGCGGGAGATACCGGCGTGGTGGTGGCCTCGGACATCCTGCCGATGGATGCGCTTGCTGACGTTCACTTCATCCAGGGCGACTTCACCGAAGAAGCGGTGCTGGCCGAGGTGCTCGCAGCTCTCGGCGCCCGCCGCGCAGACCTTGTAATGTCCGATATGGCCCCCAATATGAGTGGCATCCGGGATGTGGACCAGCCCAGAGGGATGCTGCTTGCCGAACTCGCGCTTGAATTTGCCCGCAGCACGCTGCGGCCAGGGGGCACGTTCCTCTGCAAACTGTTCCATGGCGAGGGCTTCGATGACTACATCCGCTCGCTGCGCGCAGCCTTCGGCAGCGTTGCCACCCGCAAACCCGATGCCTCGCGCGGCAGATCGCGCGAGGTATATGCGCTGGCCCGCCAGTTCCGGGGCTGAGGCGGCGTTGGTCTGGCTGCGCGGTTTCATAGTACATTCAACGACCGACGCGGCCCCGGCCGCGGACAGCAACCCTGAGAGGACGCCGTCGTGAACGACATGGCCAAGAACCTGCTCCTGTGGCTCATCATTGCCGCGGTCTTGCTGTCGGTATTCCAGAACTTCAACGTCCAGCCCACGCGGGAGCAACTGAACTACTCCGAGTTCCTGCAGGAAGTGAAAGACGACCGCGTGAACCGCGTCATCATCGACGGGCTCCTGATCGTGGGCGAGCGTGGCGACGGCAGCCGCTTCGAGACCGTGCGTCCCGGCATCCCCGACGCGGGCCTCATGGCCGATCTCCTCGACAACGAGGTGGTGGTCGAGGGCCGTCAGCCCGAGCAGCCCAGCATCTGGCAGCAACTGCTTGTCGCCTCCTTCCCGATCCTCATCATCATCCTGGTGTTCATGTTTTTCATGCGCCAGATGCAGGGCGGCGGCGGTGGCCGCGGCGGTCCGATGAGCTTCGGCAAGAGCAAGGCCCGCCTGCTTTCCGAGGACCAGATCAAGACCACCTTCGCCGATGTGGCCGGCGTGGAGGAAGCCAAGGACGACGTGCACGAACTCGTGGAGTTCCTGCGTGATCCGGCCAAGTTCCAGAAGCTGGGCGGGCGCATTCCGCGCGGCGTGCTGATGGTAGGCCCGCCCGGTACCGGCAAGACGCTTCTCGCCAAGGCCATTGCGGGCGAGGCGAAAGTGCCGTTTTTCTCGATCTCGGGTTCGGATTTCGTCGAGATGTTCGTGGGTGTAGGCGCCTCTCGTGTACGTGACATGTTCGACCAGGCCAAGAAGCAGGCGCCCTGCATCATCTTCATCGACGAGATCGACGCCGTCGGTCGGCACCGAGGTGCAGGCCTTGGTGGCGGTCACGACGAGCGCGAGCAGACCCTCAACCAGTTGCTGGTCGAGATGGACGGCTTCGAGCCCAACGACGGGATCATCGTGATCTCTGCCACCAACCGTCCGGATGTGCTCGACCCCGCGCTGCTGCGCCCGGGCCGCTTCGATCGCCAGGTGGTGGTGGGCCTGCCGGATATCCGGGGGCGTGAGCAGATCCTCAAGGTCCACATGCGCCGCGTGCCGCTGTCTGATGACGTTGATCCGGCGATCATCGCGCGCGGCACGCCGGGATTCTCTGGCGCCGATCTCGCCAATCTGGTGAATGAGGCGGCGCTCTTCGCGGCGCGGTCCAACCGCCGCGTGGTCGCGCAGCAGGAGTTCGATCTCGCCAAGGACAAGATCATGATGGGCGCCGAGCGCAAATCGATGGTCATGTCCGAGAAAGAGAAGCGCAACACCGCCTACCACGAGGCCGGCCACACCATCGTGGGCCGCGTCGTGCCCGAGCACGACCCTGTGTACAAGGTGAGCATCATCCCGCGCGGTCGGGCTCTGGGCGTCACCATGTTCCTCCCCGAGGAAGACCGCTACTCCCACAGCCGCCGCGGCCTGATGAGCGCGATCTGCAGCCTGTTCGGCGGGCGCATCGCCGAGGAGCTCATCCTCGGCCCGGACGGCATCACCACCGGCGCCACCAACGACATCCAGCGCGCCACCGACATCGCGCGGAACATGGTCACGAAGTGGGGCCTTTCCGAGCGCATGGGCCCGCTGAACTATGACGAGGGTCAGGAAGAGGTCTTCCTCGGACGCAGCGCCGCGATGGGCGGCAAGCACACCTCCGACGAGACAGCCAAAAAGATCGACGAGGAAGTGCGGCGCATCATCGACGAGGCCTACGCCACGGCGCGCCAGATCCTCGTCGACAACATGGACAAGCTCCATGCGATGTCCAAGGCCCTGATGCAGTTCGAGACCCTGGATTCCGACCAGATCGACGACATCATGTCGGGCCGTCCGGCCCGTCCGCCCGCCGAATCCGCTGACAGCGGCAGCAAACCCGGCCCTGGCGCAGGCGCCGCTGAAGACCGCGGCCCGGGTGCTGCCATCGGAGACCCGGCTGGCGAGCACTGATCGCAGTGATCCTGCAGTGCGGGGCCCGCGGCCTCGATCTCTCTGCTCCCCGCGTGATGGGCGTGATCAATCTCACGCCCGATTCCTTTTCAGACGGTGGCAGTCTCTGGCGGGATGGCCGCCCGGCAGCTGACCGTGTCCTGCAGCGTGCCGAGCGCATGCTCGCAGACGGTGCGGACATTCTCGATCTCGGCGGCGAGTCCACCCGTCCGGGTGCGGCGCCGGTATCGGTTCAGGAAGAATGCGATCGCGTGCTCCCTGCGCTGGAAGCCATTGCCGCGAGGCTGGACGTCATCGTGTCCGTCGATACCAGTACGCCGGAAGTGATCCGCGCTGCGGCCGCAGCCGGCGCAGGCCTGTTGAACGATGTGCGCTCGCTCGCGCGCCCGGGCGCCATGGCCGCCGCGGCTGCCACCGGGCTCCCGGTGTGTCTGATGCACATGCTCGGCGAGCCCGCGACCATGCAGAAGGAGCCCGTCTACCGGGATGTTTGCGCCGAGGTGCGTGAGTTCTTGCTGGAGCGCGTATCTGCCTGTGAGTCCGCCGGTATCCCGCGCGGGCTACTGCTGCTGGATCCCGGTTTCGGCTTCGGCAAGACGCTGGAGCACAATCTTCAGCTCTTTCGCGGGCTGCCCGCTCTCGTGGGGCTGGGATTGCCCGTCCTGATTGGTGTGTCGCGCAAATCGATGATCGGACGGATCCTGGGGCGCGACACGCGTCAACGTCTGGCGGGCGGGCTGGCACTGGCTACACTTGCCGCGCAGCAAGGGGTCGCCGTGGTCCGGACACACGATGTGCGCGCCACGCGCGATGTGCTCGCCATGGTGGCCGCTGTTCGCAAGGACGGATGAGGGCATGGGAATGCGTTACTTCGGTACCGATGGTATTCGCGGCAAGGTGGGCGTAGAGCCGATCACGCCGGATTTCGTCCTCAAGCTCGGTTGGGCGGCCGGGCGGGTGCTGGGCCGTCAGGCAAGGGACAGCCGCGCGCGCAACCTCGTGATCATCGGCAAGGACACGCGCATCTCGGGCTACATGTTCGAGTCCGCCCTTGAGGCAGGGCTCGTTGCCGCCGGGCTCGATGTCTCGTTGCTGGGCCCCATGCCAACGCCTGCGGTGGCCTACCTCACGCGCACATTTCATGCCGTGGCCGGCATCGTGATCAGCGCCTCTCACAACCCTTACGACGACAACGGCATCAAGTTCTTCTCCTCGAGGGGCACCAAGCTTCCCGACGAGATCGAGCAGCAGATCGAGATCGAACTCGCCGGGCCAATGCAGACCAACGACTCCAGCGGGCTTGGCAAGGTGACCCGGATGGCCGATGCGGCGGGGCGTTACATCGAGTACTGCAAGAGCACTGTCCCCTTCGACCTCAATCTCGAAGGGATGCGGATCGTGGTCGATTGTGCTCACGGTGCGACCTATCACGTCGCCCCCGCAGTGTTCGCCGAACTCGGCGCCACGGTGATCGAGCGGGGTGTGGAGCCGGACGGGTTCAACATCAACCGCGGCGTGGGATCCACCTCGCCGGCGGCCCTGGTGGATGCCGTGCGCACGCACCGCGCGGATATGGGCATCGCTCTCGACGGAGATGGGGACCGCCTGATCTGCGTCGATGACACGGGCACCATCGTCGATGGTGACGAACTCCTCTACATCATCGCTGCCGATCGTAAGCACCGCGGTGTTGCTTGCCACGGAGTGGTGGGCACGCTGATGAGCAATCTGGGCGTGGAACTTGCGCTGGAT
>CAIXOY010000602.1 GCA_903921135.1 uncultured Gammaproteobacteria bacterium | reverse complement strand
TGTGATCGTGGAGGGAGCGGGCGACCACTTCCTTGCCAGTGCCGGACTCGCCAAGCACCAGGACGGTGGCATCCGTATCGGCGACCTGCGCCATCATTCTGCGGACAGCACTCACCCCGCCACTGCGCCCGACCAGCGCACGGAACAACTTGGGTTCGGTGCTGCGCTCACGGGCTTGAGCGTGTTGATCGGCATAGATGCGGGCACGATGCAGGGCAGACAGCAGCGGTTCCTGACGCAAGGGCCAGTCGAGCACCGCCACTGCGCCAAGCGCCTCGGCAACCGCAGGCGCAACGTCTCCCACAAGGATCAGGGGAACATCGGGGGAGCGCTCACGCAAATCCCTGACGCCGGACTCGAGCGCCGCGCAATCCTCACCTGACGCATGAATGACAGCACTCAACCCATTGATGGATATCAGTGCCAATGGAGTGGCGACAACGGCCTCGATACCCAAAAACCCGAGTATCGCCGAACAGGCCTCGGCCCGTTGCGCGTCGGGTTCTACAACAAGGATGCGTTCGCCGGCGGTCATGGCCCGGTCTTCCTCTCGGATATCCGGGCCAGAGTATAGTCAGGCCTGCCAGGGTTTCGACAAGAAAACCACGAAGCAGACCTCAGTTGATGTCAATAATCCGTCTGACCGGTCTCAGCGTGCCGATGCGGGCACTACCTGTGGGCGGATACCGTCCCAGCCGCTCTTGATGCTGCCGAGCAAAGCAACGACCTCGTCGAGGGAGGCCGGTTGCTTTTCACGGTGCACATCGAGCAAACGGATGCTCATGTAGTCATAGAGGCGATTCAGGTTGGCCGCGATCTCGCCGCCACGCTCGAGGTCCAGGCTCCCCTGCAAACCCGACAGAATGCCGATGGCCTTGCCCAGAGCCTCGCCCATGGCCGGGGTGTCCCCGGCAATCAGCGCACCCTTGGCTTGCGCAATGCGGTCAAGCGCCCCGTCCAGCAGCAACTGGATCAACCGGTGCGGGTCAGCGTCGACCACGCCGGTCTGCGAGTTCACCTGCTTATAGAAGGACAGCGCGGACTTGGCGTTCATGGATCAGGTACCACCTTGAGCGAGCGAGAATTTCGAAGTGTGTGCCGAGCTTACGCCGACACTTGGTTTATCGGCGAGCGCATCCCGTGCTTTAGGCCGCACACCCATTTAAAGACGCGCATCCCGGCATGTAAAACCCGGCTCGAAGAAATCGCTAAAGTTTGAAAAGGGGGCGTCGATAACCCATGCAAGTGCCGAACATCGGCATGAACCTGAAACCGAGTCGCCAGACCTGCCCCGGGTAATTCAGCCCGGAGCGTCCCACTCAAGGAGCAAGGACAATGGCCCAAGTCATCAACACGAACATCTCGTCGCTGACCGCACAGCGCAACCTCGACCGCAGCGGCCAGTCCCTCGAGACCTCCCTGCAGCGCCTCTCCTCCGGCCTGCGCATCAACAGCGCGAAGGACGACGCAGCCGGCCTCTCGATCTCCAACAAGTTCACCTCGCAGATCCGCGGTCTGAACCAGGGCATCCGGAACGCGAACGACGGCATCTCGCTGGCGCAGACCGCTGAAGGCGCTCTCGCCGAGACCGGCGACATCCTCCAGCGTATCCGCGAGCTGTCCATCCAGTCCGCCAACGGCAGCCAGTCCGGCACCGAGCGCACTGCGCTCCAGGCCGAGGTCTCCCAGCTGCAGCAGGAAATCAACCGTATCGCCGAGACGACCTCCTTCGGCGGCCGGAAGCTGCTCGACGGCACCTTCGGCACCGAGAACTTCCAGGTCGGTTCCAGCGCCAACGAGACTATCTCCGTGAGCCTCTCGAACGCTCGCGCCACCAACATCGGCACCAACTCGGTGTCCCTGAACGGCACGGTCACTGCTGCGGTTGCTGCAGGCGCCACCGCTCCGGCAAACACCGTCGCGGCGCAGAACGTGACGATCGCAGGCAGCCTTGGCAGCAGCACGGTCGCCGTTGCCGGTGGCGCCACGGGCGACGCCATCGAGACGCAAGTGAATGCAGTGAGTGCGAGCACGGGCGTCAGCGCGACCGCACGAACCACCGCCACCTTCGGCTCGTTCAGCACGGCCGGCACCTACGCATTCACGATCGGCACGCGCTCCGGGAGTACTGCGTCTCCGACGACGTTCAGCTCTAGCGTCAGCGTTCAGGTCACCGACACCACGAACCTTAAGGACGTGGCAGATGCCATCAACTCTTCCTCCGCTGCCAGCGGTGTGCGCGCCACCTCCAACGGGTCGTCGATCGCACTGGTGAACGAGGAAGGTCGCGACATCTTCATCGAGAACCTCACCAACGGTGTCGCTACCGCCACCCTGCAAGGCTCCTCGGGCGTTGCAGAGACCCTGACCAGCGGTGGCAACGACTCCAGCACCGTTGGCGCGGCCATCACCTTCAACAGCTTCAAAGGCTTTGCAGTGACGACCGACACGGCGACCGGCCTCTTCACCGCCACCACCGCCAACTCGAGTTCGCTCTCCAGCGTGGCCGCGATCAACATCGGCACCCAGTCGGGCGCTCAGAGCGCCATCTCGGTGATCGACGGCGCACTGGACTTCATCAACAACGACCGTGGCAACCTCGGTGCGGTACAGAACCGCCTCGCGGGCACGATCCGCAACCTGTCGAACGTGTCCGAGAACGTGACGGCTGCTCGCAGCAGGATCCAGGACGCAGACTTCGCGGCCGAAACCGCGAACCTGACCCGTACCTCGATCCTGCAGCAGGCCGGCATCTCGGTACTGGCGCAGGCCAACGCTCTGCCGCAGCAGACGCTGGCACTCCTCCAGTAATGGTATGAACGCCGGGCGCAGCGCCAGGTTCACGGGGGCAAGACTCGGTCTTGCCCCTGTTTCTTCGTTTTTCTACAGTCCACCAATGGGGGGCTGACTGATGGAAACTATACGCACAACGTACCAGTCATCCGTACGGCCAGACGTTCTGGGCCCGAAAACGCGGCCAACTGAAGACTCCGGGGCTGCACAGGCACCACCGGACACCGTCAGCGCCAGCGCAAAGCCGCAGGCACCGCGAGCCAAGGCGCCCACAGAAGACACGCGGGAGCAGTTGCAGGCGCTCCTGGAACAGGTCGGTGATCGCATGCAGCCGGAGTCCCGCTCGCTCTCGTTCCGCATCAACGAGGACATCGATGGCGTAGTGGTGTCGGTCATCGACACGGAAACGGAAGAGCTGATTCGGCAGATTCCCGCAGAGGCGATGGTCCGCATCGCGGAAACCCTGCAGAGGATCGATGCATCCACGGCCAATGCCGGTCTGCTGCTGTCGGACAAAGCATGACCGCCAGCATGCAGGAATACCCCTGACTGGCATGACTCGTGCTTTTGAATTGCGTTAGCGGTTGCGAATCGCAGAGGTAGCACATGGCCATCGGAACGCTGGGCGTTGGGTCCGGACTCGATCTCGAGGGTCTGGTTACCAAACTCATCACGAACGAGGGCAAGCCCCGCTTCGACAGACTCGCAACCAAAGAGGCCAAGGTACAGGCCAACATCTCTGCCTTCGGCTCATTGAAAAGCAGCCTGGACAAGTTGCGCACGGCGGCAAACGATCTGAACGATACCGCCGCGGTTGGCAAGCGCGCCGTAAGTACCGGTGGCAGCAAGCTGTTCAGCGCCTCGGCCACGAGCAGTGCCACTGTCGGCAACTACAGCGTCCAGGTGCTCGGGAAGGCGGCGGCGCAGAAACTCGCCAGCACGGCGGATTTCAGCTCAGGCACCGATTTGGTGGGCGCTGGCACACTCTCGATCACCTCCGGCACCAATTCCTTTTCCATCACGACTGACTCGACTACCACACTCCAGGGCTTGCGCGACGCCATCAACGGGAGCGCCTCGAATACCAGCGTCTCTGCCTCACTGCTCGTGGTGGCCAAAGACCCACTGGACGCCTCTGCTGGCACCGTGACCCGACTTGTGCTTACAGCAAAGGAGACAGGCACAGCCAATGCCATCCAGACCTCGGTCACCGATGCCGATCTGGACAACACCGACAATGCCGGTCTCTCTCGCTTCTATTACTCGGCGAGCGATCCGGTGAACAGCCGGATGAGCCAGACGCAGGCCGCGGCCAATGCACGGATCGCGGTGGACGGTTTCACCGCCATCAGCAGCACCAACACGTTTTCGGACGTCGCTGAGGGTGTGACGATCACGGTGCAGGAACCGCCGGCTGACCCGCTGAATCCCACAGTCGAAACACTCAGCATCACGCGCGATACGACTGCGGCGAGCGGACGGGTCCAGTCCTTCGTCACGGCCTACAACGATCTGGCCAAAACGATCCGCGATCTCAGCGCCTACGACAAGACGACCAACAAGGGCGCCGCACTGAGCGGTGACGCGACCTTGCGCGCCATTTCCTCGCAACTGCGGGGCATTGCCAGCGCAGCGGGCCTGGGATCGGGCACACCCGGCTCGCTGTCAGACATTGGCGTCTCGTTCCAGACCGACGGTAATCTCAAGATCGATTCAGCGAAACTCGACACTGCGCTGAAGAACCAGTTGCCCGGAGTGAGCGCGCTGCTCACGGGAACCGGTGGCGTCGGTGCACGCTTCGATGCAGCACTGGACAGCATCCTCGACAGCGGCGGTACGCTCGAGGCCCGAACCCAGGGCTTCGACAAACAGCTCAAATCCATCAGCGCAGAGCGTGAGACCGTGATCAGCAGGCTCGACAAGCTCGAGGCGTCCTACCGCAGCCGGTTCTCGGCGCTGGACGCGACGGTGGCACGTCTGAAAAGCGATGGGGACTATCTGCTGGCCCAACTCCAGAGCACCTCGCAGATCATCAGCGGCAGGAGAGGTTGAGCCGTGGAGCAGGATGTGCGCGCGAGCCTGACAGAGCCTGTTCTCTCCCTGTGGCAGCGCCTCCAGACTCTGAACGGCGGGATATCGGGCCAACTCGAAGCCGATTCACCCTCAAACGAGAACAGCATCGCGGAAGATCGCAGCCTCGTACTCCGCATGCTCTGCGAGCAAATCGCAAAGCTACCTGACGTCCACCTGCGCGAATACCTCCTCACAGAATTGCTCGAGGGCAACAACCGCCTCTACGCGCGGGGCGTACAGGCGCTGTCGGATGCAGGGGCACAGTCAGCTGCCGGCGCCCTGCAACGCCGCGCCATCAAAGCCTACGGTGTGCAAGACGCCTCTGCCTGAAACAGAGGCCTCAGAGGTAATCGAAAAGGGATATCCCTGCCACTTTGGCGAGACTCCTTTGCGCCGCCTCCAGCACGAAGTTCTGGTAACTGAGACGACTGATGGCCTCGGTGAAATCCAGATCCTGCACCTTCGAGAGCAACTCCTGATTGATCAGCTTGCCCTGCTGCTGGTCGGCCCGTGCAGCATCGACCAGGTTCAGTCTCGATCCGAAGTCCGCCCGTTTCGCAAAGATGTGTGATTCGGCCAACGTGAGGTTGGACAGACCTTCCGCGATGGCAGCGCCGCGTTCCGCACGCCCCTGCGTCGAGTCATCGCTCAGCCGCAGAGCGGAGGCCATCCTCTGGATCGTGGTGATCAACGGCTGACGGTTGCTCGCCTCGAGCACGAACTCATCGCCAGCCGCCGGCGTTCCCACGAGTTTCACCTCGGCACCGGCCACGCGCGCGGACACTCCGGGCACGAAAGCCTGGGTGGAGATCAGGCTGAGCGCCCCGGTACTGCGATCACGCCGGTAAGCGCTGAAGGAGTCGGGGCCAAGGGGCGCATCGAAGCGCAGCACCACATCATCCGGGTAAACCGCATCATAGGCCGCCTGATCCACGATCCTGCCGGTGTCGATGTTGCCGCTGCCGCTATTGGCGGCGCCGGTGCGGGTAATGAATGTGCGGTTCGCCGCCGGAATGGCATCGAAGAGTTCCTGCCCGTTGTCGCGTACCGCGATATCGACGCCGGTGGAGACCTGGAGATAGCGCTGTCCCGTATCGCCACGGTACTCGACCGCTCCACCGGGCCGCGTGACAAACGGGGGGGCCTCGCCGCGGTATCCGCCGAAAAGGTATTCGCCATTGGCGCCCTGACCGTTGAACACGCCCTGGAGTTCGAGTGCCTTGGCCTCGAGTTCCGCCGCGATGCTCGCGCGCTCGCTGCTGCCATAAGCGGCATTTCCCGCAGCGACGAAAAGTTCGCGCACGCGGAAGAGGGAATCCTCGACCGAAGCGATCTGGGATTCCTCGAGCCGGAGGTCACGCTCGGCCACGTCGATGTTGCGCAGGTACTGGTCGCTTCGTGCAGCGTCCTGCTGGATGCGATCGATCAGTGTCGCCGCGGCAGGATCGTCTGCCGGCGACAACTGACGTTTGCCGGCGGTGATCTCCTGCTGGGTACGGGCCACGCTGGACTGCAGATCCTGTATGCCGCGCAGTCCGGAGTCGAAGAGTTGCGAGCTGGCGATTCTCATGTGGGCGACTCAGGAAGTTGCCTTGAGCAGGGTATCGATGAGGGAGCGGGCCACAGCGATGACCTGCGCGGTAGCGTTGTAGGCTTGCTGGTAACGCACGAGATTCGTTGCCTCCTCGTCGAGGTTCACACCCGAGACCTCGTCACGCGCCGCCTTGGTCTGTGCAACGACCACCCTCCCGGCCTCGCTGTCCACGCGGGACTGACGCGTCTCGGTACCCACGAAGCCCACCAGCTGCCCGTAGGCCGACTGGAAGGTCGCGCTGCTGTTCGCAAGGATATCGGCAATCTGGAGCTTTCCGAGAGCCACCGCGTTGCGGTTGTCGGACTTGCCCGGGTTGTAGCCGATGGCGAAAGCATCGCCCGCCGACGGGTTGCCGTTGATCGTCAACTGGAAGCCGAAGTAATCGGGATCCGCCGGATTGGTACTGAAGAGCGTGTTCATCACGCCAGGCGTGAACGAAAGACCCGTGAGCGGCGGCACCAGCGCCACGGGGCTTGCGGGGTTGGAGTTGTTCAGCACATCGAAGCTGTCGGCGTCGGTGAACCGTATCAGGAGCGGCGGCGCGAGCTGGCCAGGCGTGGTGGTGAAAAGCGGCAGCGAGGTGTCGAAGACATTGCCCGCCTGGATCCTGCCCTGGCCGAGGTTGCCCGTATCCGGCACCACGCTGACGGGCTGCGCGAGCGCTACATCTTCCGGTCGCGAGATGTTGGTCGAGATATCCCTTGCACCCGCACGCGTGGGCTCGATCAGATAGCTGTCACCCGGGAGGAAGTTACCCGCGGGGAGATTCAGATCGAGCGTGAAACCGTCAACGCTCACCAGGGTGCTGCTGAGTGCGGCGCCACTCGCGACCACCGTCTGGTCGAGGTTCCGGTACAGGCGCCAGGAGCCGCCAGAGAGAACATCGAGCTGATAGGAACTGGTCGAAAGCGCCGAGATATCGTCGATGTTCACGGTGATGACACCGTTCGACGCAGGGGCGTTGTCGCCCGCAGGGCGGGCCCGCAGGCCGGGCGCGATACCGCTATTCTGGTCGGTGAAAAAGAGCCCACCCAGTTCGCCTTCCAGATCCATGCCCAGTGCATGCTGCGAATTGATCTGCTCGCTGATACCGATCGCTACGCGCCCGATCTGGTTGAACGCCTGATCGAGCACCCGCGTGCGGAAATCCAGCAGTCCACCCGCCTTGCCGCCCGCGGCTTCGTCCGAGACGATGCGCGCCTGCCCGTTGACCGACACGGCGAGATCACGTCTGGACGGGTCGAAGCGTCCGTTCACGGTGCTGACCTGATTGGCCACACCACCCACGACAAGAGCCTGCCCCTTTCCGAGCAGGACGTTCACAGACGCGCCGTCATTCACCGTCGAGATATCCACGATCGCCGCGAGCTCCAACAGCCGCTGGTCGCGCTGGTCCAGCAGGTCGTTGGGGCTTCGACCGCCACCGGCACCGGAGACGGCCTGGATCTTGAGGTTGAGGTCGGCAATGTTTTTGGCGAGCGAATCGATATCGGTCGCAAGGCTGTCGAGCTGGATGTTCACCGCCGAGTTGAGTTGCCCCAAGCGGTCGTAAAGATTGTTGAACCCTTCCGACAGCGACTTCGCCTCGCCAATCAGCACTTGCCGGCTGGGAATCCATGTCGGATCCCCTGCAGCCGTCTGGAAGGCCGAGAAGAATCTGTCGATGCGTCCCGTAAGGCCGATCGAGGGATCGCCCAGTACGCTGTCGATCTGTTCGGAATAGAAGTTGAAGCTATCGGCTGCGTTGTAGACCCAGGTATCCGTGCGGAGCTGCCGCGTAACGAAATCATCGACGGTCCGCTGGATGTTCTCGACATCCACTCCGCGGCCGATGAAACCGCCCGGAAAATACTGCGGCGGCTGTATTCCCAGC
>CAIXOY010000601.1 GCA_903921135.1 uncultured Gammaproteobacteria bacterium | reverse complement strand
GGTGTTTCGATGGCTGCCGGGACACTGGTCACGCTGGGCTCGATGATCGTGCTGGAGGTGCAGTCCGAGACGCGCTACGGCGGTGTGTATGCCAACGAGCCTATCTACTTCGGGCTGCTCGCCTCGGGCGTCTGTTATGTGCTGTTCTCGTTGTTCTCTGCGCCCACCGACCCTGCCGTGATGGCTGCCTGGGACGCGCGCGCCGCTGGCGATGTGAGCGAGGAAGTCCCGGTGTCGGACGCCGGCTGAGCCGGGGTTTGTCAGGCGATGTCCGCGGTGGGTTGCTCCGCGAGGCACGATGCCCGGTAGGCAAGGAATGCCCGGTTTGTCTCGTGCGGGTAGTCCTGCAGTTCCAGCGGCATCAGGTGCTCGTCCTGCCCGAGTTCGCGCAGACGCCGCGCGATGGCCCCGATGTCGAAGGCGCACACGGGCCGCCCCGCGAGCAGGCCCAGAGACAGCGTGTAGCTGTAGGTTTCGGGCCACAGCGACGGCAGCCAGATCAGGTGGGGCTCCAGTGCCTTCAGGCGCTCCAGCGCCTCGTCCTCCAGATAGCGCCCGCTGATCGACACTCCTGCCTGACGCAGTTGTGCATCGTTCATGCTGTACCCGAGCACGCTGAATTCGATGGGGAGGCGCTTCTCGCGCGCGTCTTTGGCACAGGCCAGCAGCACGCTGTAGCCCTTCACCTTGCCGATCGCGCCGATGACCACCACCCGCAAGGGCTCCTCCTTGCGCAGCTGCGGGCGGGTGATCCGCAGTTGTTCCGGGTGGAATTCCTCGTGCGGATCGACCTCGAAATCCAGACCCGGCAGATAGCGGCCGAGCCGGTCTGCCACATCCTGGTCAGGCACGTAGATGCAGTCGGCCTGCTCGAGCAGGCGGGCGTTTGCGTCCCGCCATTCGCGGATGCTCTTCACGGGGTACTTGCTGCCACGCTGGGCGAGGCAGGCGTTGCAACCGCGCTCGTCGGGCTCGCCGCAGTAGCGGCCCTCTTCGTCTGACAGGTTGATGCGCGGGCAGATGGCCTGGTAGTCGTGTACGTCCACGTCCAGTCGCGCACCGAGGCGTTGTGCAAGCTCGGCCAGCAGAGCGGGTGCCTGCATGTCGAAGTCCACGGTGCCGTGCACGTGGATGCTGTCGATGCCCAGCGTGCGCAGGGCATCGGCGAGCGTGCCGGTGTCTTCGAGCGCGAAGTCCGGCAGGTTGTGCCAGTGCATGCCCGAGGGATCGCCGATGCGCACCAGGCCACCATCTCCCCGGACCGGCCGCAGGAAGAAGACACCCGTATCGGCAGCCAGCATGCGCCGTGCTTCGTCGCGCAGGTGACGCTCGGCGCCGCCCCCGCGGCTGTGGTTCACCAGCAAGGTGTTGCTACGGCGCGATTTCAGCCCGAGCCGGGCCCAGTCGAGCCGTGTGCGGGCAGGGCCGAGGGGGTCGGCGGCGATGAAGGCCCGTACTGCAGCCTGGTATCCGGGGTGGCGCACGGCCATCTGGCGCATGGCGTCGGCAACGCGTTTGCCGCGCTCGCCCTGGAAGGACACGCTGCCCAGGTGGTGCACGAACACCTCGGCCGTGATCAGGTTGCGCCAGCCCGCTGCAGCGGCACGCTGGCAGAGGTCGTTTTCCTCGCCGTAGCCCTTGCCGAAGGCCTCCTCGTCGAAGAATCCGATCTCCTCGAGGCACGCGCGGCGCAGGTACATGCAGAAGCCGATGCCGGTCGGGGTTTCGACGGCGATGTCCGCGTTCACCCGCGATGCCAGCGCGTCAAGCGCCGAGTACGGGATGTCGAGCGGGAAGGGGTTGTCGTGGTCCGTGCGCGGATAGCTCGCGATGGTCGCGTTGTTGGAGAGGGGCGTCACCGTGGCGGTGCGCGGGTCGCGAGACGCGCAGCTCCTCAGGCGGTCTAGCCAGTCGGCGTAGACCTCGGTGTCGGCGTTCAGCAGCACGACGTCGCGCTCGGGGTGCAGCCGCATGCCGAGGTTGGCGGTGCCCACGAAGCCCAGGTTCTGCGCGTTCCGGATCAGCGTGAAGGCGCCGCGCGCCGCGAGGCCCTCCAGCGCGGCCGAGAGCTCCGCGTCGGGCGAGGCATCGTCGATCACCACCAGTTCGAAGGGCGTGGTATTGCCTGAGGAGAGCACACTGCGTATGCAGCGCAGGCTTTCGTTGCGGCCCTTGTACACCGGGATCACCACGTCCACCCGGGGTTCGCCGTCCCGCGGGGCAAGTGCAGCCGTGTCCCATTCTTCCGGTATCTCTTCCCCGAGCGCAGGCACGGCAAACTGCTCTGCTTCTTCCCCGTGTGCCGTGACGGCCCTGCCTTCCATGCGGCCGTAGGCCAGGTAATGCCTCAGTGGATCCACGCCCGAGGCTGCCACATCAGGGTTGTTGCGGAGGTAGTACGCGGCATCGAATTGCCGGCAGGGCGAGCGCCCCGCCGCCCCGCCCTCCAGCAGGTAGTGCAGCAGCGGCTCCTCGCCTGAGCGCGCCACGTCCCGGTTTTGCGAGAGGTAGAAGGCCACGTCGAACCAGGGGCTTGGCGAGGCACGGCGGAACCGGCCCTCGTAAAGGTAATGCACCAGCGCATTATGCGAACCGGAACGCCCCCCTGCGCTTGCGCGATAGAACGTGGGATCGAAAAAGGGCATGGGCTGACGCCCTTCCCGATCGCCGAAGCGGACGTAGTGCAGGAGCGGATCAACGCCGGAGGCACTGACGTCGGCGTTGGTCTCCAGATACCACGCGGCATCGAAGAGGCCGCTGCGACGGATGAGGCGGGCGAGTTCCGCGCGGTGCATCCGCTTCAGCCCCGACACGCGGGTGATCGTCCGGTCAGCTTCCAGCCACGCCAGGCGGCAGGCGCCGCCGAGGATGCGGAGTTTCTTCCGAAGGGCCGGCGTCCTCACGGATTGAGCACGACCCTGGCGCTGATCGCGATCTGGTAGAGGATCTGGGTGAGGTCCTTGAACACCTGACGCGACTTCACGTCGATCTTGGGCAGCACGAGGATCTCGTCGCCCGCACGGATCCCGGCCGGGTCGGCACCGCGGCCGAAAAACCCGCTGCCGGTGACTTCGTGGAAGCTGCCGTCGCGGTGGGCGATGATCACGCGTGCGACGTCGGCATTCTGCGTGTAGCCGCCGGCGCCCTTGACGTAATCCGCGACGTCGAAGGCGTCGTCGAATGCGATGGCATTCGGGAACAGCACCTCCCCGCTCACCAGCACCAGTCCATCGCGTGAGGGAATGCGCAGAACGTCGCCGTTCTCGAGCAGGAGTTCGTCACGCTGGCGGGCATTGGCAATCATCACCTGACCGAGCGGTTCGACCCTGCGCGCGCGGTCTACCCATTGCAGGAGCAGTTCGGCCTCCTGCTTGCGCAGCAGGGCCTCGTCGCTGGTACCCGAGCGCGCCGTCAGCGCTGCCGCCTCGAGGCTCTTCAGCGCCGTTTGCAGCATCTGCTTCTGGCGCTCCTGGACGCTAAGCCGGAAGAGTTGCAGGCTGCTCTGGTCCGAGCGTTCCGAGTAACTGATGCGGCTGGTCAGTTCCCCCATCCGCGCGCCGTAGGGCAGGACGTATTCCTGCGGGCTCTGGTGCTCGCCCTCCACGCGCACGGTGATGGTTCCCGGTTTGCGGTCGGCGGTGAAGATGAGTTCATCGCCGTTGGAGAGCACCACAGCCGATGCTTCCTCGCGCGCGTAGTACTCGACATTGCTCACGCTGCCGGTGTTCCGCACCACGCGCACGTGCGTGGTCTGGGGGAAGGGCTTGGCGAGTTCCTCCAGCGACGCCACGCTCAGCGTGGGCGTGGCGAACTCGAAGCGCTTGGCGTTCTGGGCGAGTCCGCTCACCTTGAGCGTGTTGCGGCGCGGAGAGACGAAGATCACATCACCGTCTGCGAGTTGCACCAGCGGCATCCGGCCGTCGAGCAGGAAGTCGTAGAGGCTCACTTCGGCCCGCACGGTGTTGCCGCGCTTGACCTGCACGGCAAGGAAAGAGCCGCGATCGACGTCGATGCCGCCAGCCTGATCCAGATAGTGCAGCAGGCTGTCCATGCTGGTGCCGTTGTAGAGCCC
>CAIXOY010000600.1 GCA_903921135.1 uncultured Gammaproteobacteria bacterium | reverse complement strand
GTGCGCGCGCTCGATGCCGAGCACGCCCAGCGCGGTATCGATCACGCGGGCGAAGGCGGGATAGAGCTCTTCCCCGAAGGCTGCCTTGAAGCTCCCGCCGAATTGCGGCAGGTCGAAGGCCAGTACGCGGAAGTGTTGCGCCAGCGCGGCGATATTGCGGCTGTAATTGGCCCAGCCCGAGGCGCCGGGCCCGCCACCGTGCAGGCAGACCACGGGAAAGCCTGTGCCTGCCTCGTGGTAGTGCAGGCTTTTGCCGGGGGCGATCTCGACGCGGCGCGAGGTGTTCTCGAAAGTGAATGCCATCTGGTGCTCCGTAGGGCGTGAAAAGCGGTGTCAGTCGGTGTCGGGGGCCGGGAGGTATTGCTCGGCCCGGATCCTGTCGGGCGGTATGCCCAAGGTCGTGCAGCGCTCCCGCGTGGCCTCGATCAGGCCGGGAGCGCCGCACACGTACACGATGCAGTCGGGCGTGAAGGCGGCGTCTTCCAGCAGCGAGAGAGGATTTCCGGCCAGGCCCTGCCACGTCGGCGAGGGGCGAGAGACGCCCACCCGCACATCGAGCCGTGCCATCCAGTCCTGCCGCAGGGAGAGTTCGTCCAGATTGAAGAGACTCTCTTCGCGCGAGCAGGCGAAGGCGACGACGGTGTGCGGCGTGCGGCCGGGGCGCTCGCGCAACTGATCGATCATCGGCAGTATCGGCCCCAGGCCCGTACCGCCGGCGATGAACACGTGTGGGCCTTTGCAGTTGCCGAGCGTGAAGGCGCCGAAGGGGCCCTCGACGCGGCAGGCATCGCCTTCGCGGGCGCGCTCGAGCAGATATGTCCCCATCACGCCCTGCGGGTGGATCTTGACCACCAGTGACAGGCGATCCGGCGAGTCGGGCCCTGACGCTATCGAATAGGAGCGCCACGTCTGTGTGCCGGGGACCTGGAGGCGCAGGTATTGCCCGGGCAATGCGCCGAGATGCTCCTCTGGTTGAATGCTGACTTCCCATACGTCGGACGAGAGTTGCCGCAAGCCTGCCATCACCGCATCACAGTTCAGGGCGGCCTCGCCTTCCGTGAGGCGCGAGCCGTAGGCGAAACGCACGCTGACATCGGCCTGCGGCAGCAGCGAGCACGCGAGCCGCATGCCGGCGTCTATCTCGCTGCGCAGCAGCGCACTTGCGCGCCCCGGAACGTTGTGGGCCTCGCCCGCGATCAGGGTGCAGATGCAGGAAGCACAACTGCCTGAACGGCACTGATGCGCGAGGTTCAGGCCCGCCGCGAGCGCGGCGTCCAGCAGCGTCTGGCCCGGTGCGACATCGACCTCGCGTTGCACCCCGTCGTCGAAGTGCAGCGCGGCCCGGAAACCCACGGCCAGCGCTCAGCGCAGCCGCGGGCTCGGGTGTGTCTGCGGTGTCTGTATGCCGCGGTTGTGGCGCGAGACCAGCTTGCGCCAGCCCGTGATGACGGCATCCATGCCGCAGAGCTGCTCGTCGTCCCAGCCCACGCCGCCGTCCACGCTGTAGAAGCGCTCCATCTGCTCGCGGGCGAAGAGGTCGTCGTCGTTGAAATCGTGCAGTGCGATCGGCAGCCAGAGGTGCTCGTACTCGTACTTGAACTTCTTCAGTTCCGCCTCGGTGTTGCACACGGCGAGGATCACTTCCCAGTACTCGTGGCGGTTGCCGTCTACCGGCACGTACCACTCGAGCTGCGTGAGTCCGCGCCGTGGCCAGTTCTCGACCATCAGCACGCCCGGCAGGTACATCGAGGTGCGCAGGCCGAGCACGGAGCCCGTGCCGAAGGGATGGAGGTCCAGCTCGTCGTTGTGCATCACGAGGTCGTAATGGCCCGAGTGCCACTCGTTCATGATGCCGACCGGGCCCGTGCCGTCTTCCCCGTAGACCGTGATGGCCTCCGGCGAGGTGGGGTTCAGGCCCAGCGGAAAGGCGAGGTTCTGCGAGAGGATCACCTGCGCGTCGCGGTGCATGATCTGGTGCCCCGGATCGAAGCCGTTCTCCACGGCGAGGCGCCAGTTCGCGTTGCCCGTTCGGTGGATGCCGAGCACCACCACGTTCTCGTCCATCGGGTGCGGCGACCGGAACTCGTAGTCATCGGGCAGGCGCACGGGCAGGTCGTCTGCCAGATCCGGCAGCGGCGCGTAGTCGTTATCGCCCACGAACACGAAGATGATCCCGGCGAGCTCGCGCACGGGGTAGGTCTGAAGCCGCGCATTCCCCACCAGTGGGTCGTTCGGCGCGCCGATGATGGTTTTCAGCGTGCCGCTGGCCAGATCGTAGGTAAAGCCGTGGTACCAGCAGGTGACGGTGTCTTCCGAGAAACACTTGGGCCGCACCGACATGGTCACGCCGCGGTGCAGGCACTGGTCACGCAGGGCGAATACACCGGCAGCGGTGCGGCGCAGCAGGATCGGGACACCGGCGATGGTGACGCCTTTGGTATCGCCCTCGGCGAGTTCGTGCGTGAACAGCGCGGGATACCAGTAGTTCTTCATGCCCCAGGCTGCCTTGAGATAGGGCTCGTACTGACGTCTGGCGGCTGCGGCGTCGGGTCTCGCGTTGCTCGTTGCCATGGCTGCGTTCTCCGCGGGTGGGGATGGAGTCGAGTTAAAATATACTTTATCGGATGGCGCCACAATCTCCCCCGGGCGGGCGGGTCTGATGGCCCGGGTCAGCGCGAGCGGCTGCGGCTGCCTGCCGGCAGTTCGGGCGCCTTGCGGGTGTTCATCACATGTTCGCGGGCGAGTTCCGTCGCGCGGCCGGCGTCGCGCAAGCCGATCGCCTCCACCAGGGCCGCGTGCTCCTCCACCGAAGTGCCCCGGCGCGAGTCGGCCGTGACGGTGTAGAAGCGCACCCGCTTGCCGAGCGGCTCGAGCATCGATATCAGCACCGAATTGCCGGTGGCGAGTGCCACCAGGCGGTGGAAATCCTGGTTCGCGCGTGCGAGAGCCGCGCCGTTGCGCGCACGGGTGGCCCGTTGCGAACGGGCGACGATCTCGCGCAATTCCTGCATCTGCGCCGCACTTCTGCGTTCTGCGGCGAGTGCTGCCGCGGCAGGCTCGAGCACCAGTCGCGTCTCGAAAAGATCCTGCATCTCCTCCTCCGACTTGGGCCGGACGAAGTAGCCCTGGCGCGGCCGCGTCACCACCCAGCCGTGTGCTTCCAGAGCTCGCAGGGCTTCCCGCACGGGCACCCGGCTGATGCCGTAGTGTTCCGCGAACACATCGGCGTTCAGCCGCTCCCCGGCCAGCAGTTTGCCGTCGAGGATGGCTTCTTCGATGGTATCGACCAGCAGAGCGGCCAGGGTTGCTTTCGGCCCCCCGGCACTCGTCGTGGCCGTGGCAGGCAGGGCGCCGAGTCGGCCGGGGTCTGCAGAGCGGGTTCGGGGTCTGGCCATGGGTGTGTGCCTCTGCAGGAAGTCGTGCGGGGCGCGGTTAGGGTATATCCGCTGCCGAGGCCGGGCGTGGCACGCAGCGTGATGCG
>CAIXOY010000599.1 GCA_903921135.1 uncultured Gammaproteobacteria bacterium | reverse complement strand
CCGTGGGATTCCCGCGGAATGCCGAGATCGTCCGCCAGCACCCTCGGCACGGCCATGAACGAGGCCGTCAGAATGAAGTGCAGCACCAGCACACCGGCATCCAGCCGGAGCAGTTGGGGATCGCGCATGACCTCTCGCAGCACCTTCCTCGACGGCGCTCCGGGTTTGCGCGCAGAGACCGCCGGGTACGGCACCACCCACATCGCGAGCGCGAGTCCCAGCGCAGCCAGCGCAGCAATGGTGAGGAACAGACCCTTCAGACCCGCCCATCCGGTCACGACAGGGCCGAGCACCAGCGAGAGGGCAAAGGAGACGCCGATACTCGCACCCACGCTCGCCATCGCCTTGCTGCGGTTTTCTTCGCGTGTGACATCGGCCAGCAAGGCCATCAGGGTGCTCGCCACTGCACCGGCGCCCTGCAAGGCACGCCCGAGGATGATGCCCCAGATGCTCCCCGCGAAAGCCGCCACCAGGCTGCCCACCAGAAACACGAGCTGGCTGCCGATCACCACGGGCTTGCGCCCCACGCGATCCGAGAGCATTCCCAGCGGCAACTGCAGGCAGGCTTGCGCGAGCCCGTAGATGCCGAGGGAGAGACCGATCAGGAACGGCGAAGCCTCGGGGAAATCGCGTGCGTAAACCGACATCACGGGCAACAGCATGAACAGCCCGAGCATGCGCACCAGATACAGCGTGGCAAGCGAGCCTATTGCGCGCGTCTCGATCGGGGAAAAACCGGTGGAACTCAAGACGCGCCCTCAGGAAAATCGCGCGACGATGGCGAGGAGTTCATCGCGCTTGGCCTCCATGAGTGCACGATCACCGCGGGACTCCACGTTCAGCCGGACGACGGGCTCGGTGTTGGACATGCGGATATTGAAGCGCCACTGGTCGAAGGACATGCTGAGGCCGTCGGTGAGATCCTTGCCGAGCGAATGGGCGCCATAGATGCGCTCGACTTCCGCAATGAGGGCGCTCGGATCCGCCACACGGGAGTTGATCTCGCCGCTGCAGGGGAAGGCCGCTTCGCGCGCCTCGATCAACGCCGAGAGCGGTTTGCCGCTGGCACTGACCAAGCCTGCCACCAACAGCCATGGGATCATGCCGCTGTCGCAGTAGGCGAAGTCGCGGAAGTAATGGTGTGCGCTCATCTCTCCGCCATAAATGGCGTTCTCGAAGCGCATACGCTCTTTTATGAAGGCGTGACCGGTTTTCGTCTGGACGGCGGTGCCACCGAGGGAGTCGACGATATCGATCGTGTTCCAGGTAAGGCGCGGGTCATGAACGATGCGCTCACCGGGGCTCTTCTTCAGGAAAGCTTCCGCGAGCAGCCCGACGATGTAATAGCCCTCGATGAAATTGCCACGCTCGTCAAACAGGAAGCAGCGGTCGAAATCGCCGTCCCAGGCAACACCGATATCGGCCTTGTGGGCGAGGACGGCATCGCGGGTAGGGGCGCGGTTTTCCTCGAGCAAGGGATTGGGAACGCCGTTCGGGAAATGGCCATCCGGTTCGTGATGGACACGCACGAACTCGAAGGGAAGGTGCTCTGCCAGGGCATCGAGTGCGACCCCTGCCCCGCCGTTGCCCGCGTTCACCACAATGCGCAAGGGTTTGAGCGCGGGGATATCGACGTAGCCCAACAGGTGCTGCACATAACGGCTGCGTGACTCTGCTGTTTTCAGGCTGCCGCGCGTCGCAGCCGGCGAGAAGCGGTTTTCCTCGGCAAGGCGCTTGATATCGAGCAGGCCTGTGTCGCTGCTGATCGGTCGCGAACCTTCGCGCACGAACTTCATGCCGTTGTAGTCCTTCGGGTTGTGGCTCGCAGTGACGGCAATGCCGCCGTCCACGCCCATGTCGAAGGTGGCGAAATAGATTTCCTCGGTGCCGCACTGGCCGATGTCGAGCACATCGACACCGGATTCGAGAAGGCCCTCGGTGAGCGCGTCGCAGATCTCGCGGCTGCTGAGGCGTATGTCGTGGCCCACGACCACCGTGCGGGGTTTGACCACCTCGGCATAGGCGCGACCGATGCGTCGGGCGATATCGGCATTGAGTTCGTCAGGGATGCGGCCGCGGACGTCATAGGCCTTGAAGCAGCGAAGTTCGCCCATCGTGTGTTCCTTTGGATGCGCGTGGATGGCGGCCAACTATAGGCAGGCCGTTTGCGCTTGTCATGCAGACGGGAAAGGGCAGAGTGCGCGAGCCGACGGCGCGCTTTCCACAGGTCGGCGCGTATACTCGGCTGCTTTGCCTGAACACTCCGGATCGTCCATGGACAGCATCCAGTTACGCGGCGCGCGTACGCACAACCTGAAGAACATCGACCTCGACATCCCGAGGAACCGGCTCGTCGTGATCACCGGGCTTTCGGGGTCCGGCAAGTCCTCGCTCGCCTTTGACACGCTCTATGCGGAAGGCCAGCGCCGTTATGTCGAGTCGCTGTCCACGTATGCGCGGCAGTTCCTCTCGGTCATGGAGAAACCTGATGTGGATCACATCGAAGGCCTCTCTCCTGCCATCTCGATCGAGCAGAAATCCACCTCGCACAACCCCCGCTCCACCGTGGGCACGATCACCGAAATCCACGACTACCTGCGCCTTCTTTTCGCGCGTGCCGGCGAGCCGCGTTGCCCGCAACACAACCACCCGCTGACTGCGCAGACGGTGAGCCAGATGGTGGATGCGGTGCTTGCCATGCCAGAGGGTGAGCGGCTGATGCTGCTTGCCCCCGTGATACGTGCTCGCAAGGGAGAGCACCACCAGATGCTCGAGCAGTTGCGCGGCAGCGGCTTCGTTCGCGTTCGCATCGATGGCCGGGTCTACGAGATCGACGATTGCCCGCCGCTCGACAAGGCGAAGAAGCACGACATCGAGGTGGTCGTGGACCGCTTCAAGGTGCGGCCGGATCTGGGGTTGCGACTGGCGGAGTCCTTCGAGACCGCGCTGCGGCTCGCAGAGGGACTTGCCGTGATCGCGACGATGGAAGGTGATGCGCAGGAGCAGGTTTTCTCTGCGCGCTATGCCTGCCCGGAATGCGGGCACAGCATCCCGGCGCTCGAACCGCGGCTCTTCTCGTTCAACAACCCCGCGGGCGCCTGCCCTGGCTGCGACGGCCTGGGTGTGCAGCAGTTCTTTGACGTGGCGCGGGTGGTGGAGCACCCGGAGTCGAGCATCGCGCAGGGCGCGATTCGCGGCTGGGACCGACGCAACATGTACTACTTCCAACTGCTCGCGGCAGTGGCAACGCACTACGGCTTCAGCCTCGACACACCCTTCGAGACCCTCGAGACGCATCAGCGGGATCTGATCCTGCGTGGTACCGGAGACGAGAACATTCCGGTGCGATACGCAAACGAGCGGGGAGATGTCATCGAGCGACGCCAGCGCTTCGAGGGCGTGATGAACAACCTCGAACGGCGCTACAAGGAGACCGAGTCAGACAGCGTGCGCGAGGAACTCTCACGTTACATAGGATCACGCCGCTGCGCCGACTGCGGCGGCAGCCGTCTGCGCGCCGATGCACGCCACGTGTTCGTCGATGACCGGACGCTGCCCGAGTTGTCCGCGCTGCCGGTGACACAAGCTCACCGCTATTTCTCGACGCTCGCACTGGATGGGCGCAAGGGCAAGATCGCCGACAAGATCCTGAAGGAACTCCGCGAGAGACTCGGCTTTCTGGTGAACGTAGGCCTCGAGTACCTGACGCTGGATCGCAGCGCCGACACGCTCTCGGGCGGCGAAGCCCAACGCATCCGGCTCGCGAGCCAGATTGGTGCGGGGCTTGTCGGGGTGATGTACATCCTGGACGAACCCTCTATCGGCCTTCACCAGCGCGATAACGCACGCCTGCTGGCCACCCTCACCCACCTGCGCGACATCGGTAACTCCGTGATCGTGGTGGAGCACGACGAGGAAGCCATCCGGCTGGCGGATCACCTGATCGATATCGGGCCTGGCGCCGGCTCGCATGGCGGAGAAGTGGTGGCGGAAGGAACTCTGGACGATATCCTCGCGGAGCCGCGCTCGCTGACGGGTGCGTATCTGTCCGGACGCCAGCGCATCCCCGTTCCGATGCTCCGCACCCCTGCAGATGCACGCCGACTGATCCATATCCGGGGTGCACAGGGCAATAACCTGAAAGGCGTGGACGTCTCGATTCCCGTGGGCTTGTTCACCTGCGTCACGGGCGTATCCGGTTCGGGCAAGTCGACGCTGGTTAACAACACCCTTTACCCGATGGCGGCAACACGCCTGAACGGCGCCACGACGCTGGAGGTCGCGACCTGCGCCGGTATCGACGGACTCGAGCACTTCGATCGCTGCATCGACATCGACCAGAGCCCCATCGGCAGGACGCCGCGCTCCAATCCGGCAACGTACACCGGCCTGTTCACACCGCTACGCGAACTTTTCGCCGGAACCCCTGAAGCGCGCTCGCGCGGCTACGGCCCGGGGCGTTTCAGCTTCAATGTGAAGGGCGGGCGCTGCGAGGCCTGCCAGGGCGACGGCGTAACGCGCGTCGAGATGCACTTCCTGCCGGACGTCTACGTGCCCTGCGACATATGCAAGGGGCAACGGTACAACCGGGAGACTCTCGATATCCGTTTCAAGGGCAAGTCGATCCACGACGTTCTGGAGATGACGGTGGAAGAGGCCTTGGGGTTTTTCCATGCGGTGCCAGTGATTGCGCGCAAGCTCGAGACGCTTGCCGAGGTGGGGCTGTCCTATGTGCGTATAGGCCAGGCCGCGACCACCCTGTCCGGCGGCGAGGCGCAGCGCGTGAAACTCTCGCGCGAACTCTCGAAGCGGGACTCGGGGAACACGCTCTACATTCTGGACGAGCCCACCACAGGCCTGCATTTCCACGACGTGCAGCAACTCCTCAATGTCCTTCACCGCCTGCGCGATCACGGCAACACGGTGGTGGTGATAGAGCACAACCTGGATGTCATCAAAACGGCGGATTGGGTGATCGACCTTGGTCCGGAGGGTGGCGACGGCGGGGGCACAGTGGTGGCTGAGGGCACGCCCGAGCAAGTCGCAGCATCAACCTCTTCGCACACCGGGCGTTTTCTGGCACCGCTGCTGGGCTCGGTGAATGAGGCTGCAGCGGACGCGTAGCGTGCTCGCCACGGCAACCGCTGCATGCTGCAACTGCTGGGGTCGCTGATCTACAGTTTGGAAACCGATCTCTTTTCCCGCTCGTCGAGGCTTCGCCCACATGAACATCCTTGTTACCGGCGGAGCCGGCTACATTGGCTCGCACACCTGCGTCGAGTTGCTCTCTTCGGGGCACTCGGTAACCGTAGTGGACAACCTGATCAACAGCTCATCGGTAGCCATTGAGAGGGTCAAGCGCATTACCGGATGCGAAGTGCGCTTCGAACTCGCAGACATTCGTGACGCAGACGCGCTCGACCGGGTTCTGGCCAGCGAGCAATTCGACGCCGTTGTGCACTTCGCCGGATTGAAGGCT
>CAIXOY010000598.1 GCA_903921135.1 uncultured Gammaproteobacteria bacterium | reverse complement strand
CGAACGCCTTTGCGCCGCACAAGCGCCCCTTCCACACCATCATTCCCGCCTTCGTCACGAAGGACGGCCAGCCGTGGATGAGCTATGGCGTGATGGGCGGCGACATGCAGCCGCAAGGACACACGCAGATCCTCGTGAACATGCACGACTACGGCATGAACGCGCAGGAGGCGGGTGATGCGCCGCGCTGGCGTCACGAGGGTTCCACCGATCCCGGCGTGGGCATCCCGATCAGCAACGGCGGCGAGGTGTTCCTCGAGACGGGTTACGGGGACGACGTGGCCAAAGCGCTTGCCGCGCTTGGGCACCGCATACGCCGCGCGCCGGGCAATTACGGCGGTTACCAGGCCATCCGTTACGATGCCGCCGAAGACGTGTACCTGGGTGCCTCGGAGTCGCGTTTCGACGGGCAGGCCGCGGGCTACTGAGCCCCTGCCGGCCTTTCACCAGAGCAACAACAGGAAGACACCATGAAGATCCGTTCGCTTGCGCTCGCCATAGCCTGCGCTTCGCTCGTCGCGGGTTGCGGCATGAAAGAAGAGAGCACGTCGGCTGCTGCTCCCGCGGCCGCTTCGCCCACTGCCGCCGAGGCCGATGTCTTCGTACAACGGGCCGAGAAAACGCTGGGTGATTTCTCTGTCTATGAAGCCAAGGTGGCGTGGGTCAATTCGACCTACCTCACCGAGGACACCGACTGGCTCGCCGCGCGCGCGGGTGCCGAAAGCGTGCAGCAATCGGTGAGCCTCGCGAAGGAGGCGGCCCGTTTCGACGCGGTCGAGGGCCTCTCTTTCGATACGCGTCGCAAGCTCGACACGCTGAAGCAGATGATGGTGCTGCCCGCGCCCGCCACTGCGGGTTCCGCCGAAGAACTCGCCACGCTCGCCACGGGTCTGCAGTCCGCTTACGGCAAAGGCAAAGGCACTTACAAGGGCGTGCCCACACCGGGTGTGGAACTCGAGGCGCTGATGGGCACCGAACGTGACCCGGAAGTGCTGAAAGAGATGTGGACCTCCTGGCATGCCGTGGGCAAACCCATGCGCGCGGATTACGTGCGGCTGGTCGGCATTGCCAACCAGGGCGCGAAGGAGCTCGGCTTCCAGGATCTGGGGGCGATGTGGCGCTCCAACTACGACATGAAGCCGGAGGAATTCGCCGTACTCACCGACTCGCTGTGGGGCGAGGTGAAGCCCCTGTATGACCAGTTGCACTGCTATACGCGACGCGCGCTGAACCGCAAGTACGGGGACGCCGTGCAGCCGGCCACCGGCCCCATCCGCGCCGACCTGCTCGGCAATATGTGGGCGCAGGAATGGGATTCGATCTACGACATCGCCGCTCCCGCGGGCGCGGGCGATATCGGTTACGACCTCACTGATCTGCTCGTGAAGAAAGACTACGACGCGGTGAAGATCGTGAAGACCGGCGAGAACTTCTTCACCTCGCTTGGCTTCGCACCGTTGCCCGAGACTTTCTGGACCCGTTCGCAGATCGTGAAGCCGCGCGACCGTGAGGTGGTCTGTCACGCCTCGGCGTGGGATCTCGACAACAAGGACGACCTTCGCATCAAGATGTGCACGCTGGTGAACGCCACGGACTTCGTCACCGTGCACCACGAACTCGGCCACAACTTCTACCAGCGGGCTTACAACAAACAGCCCTACCTGTATCTCAGCAGCGCCAACGACGGTTTCCACGAGGCGATCGGCGACATGATCGCGCTCTCCGTCACGCCGGAGTATCTCGTCCAGATAGGCCTGCTCGACAAATCGAAAGTGCCCGATGCCTCGCGCGATATCGGCCTCTTGCTGCGCCAGGCGCTCGAGAAAGTGCCGGGCCTCCCGTGGACCGTGCTGGTCGACAAATGGCGTTGGGGTGTCTTCGACGGCAGCATCCCGGTGGAGCAGATGAACAAGGGCTGGACGGATCTGCGCCTGCAGTACATGGGGCTCGTATCGCCCGTGGAGCGCAGCGAAGAAGACTTCGATCCGGGCGCCAAGTTCCACATTCCCGGCAACACGCCCTACGCGCGTTACTTCCTCGCACGGCTGCTGCAGTTCCAGTTCTACCAGAAGGCCTGCGAGATCGCGGGCTGGCAGGGCCCGTTGCACCGCTGCTCCTTCTACGGCAACAAGGAAGTGGGAGCGAAGCTGAACGCGATGCTCGAGATGGGCCGCTCGCGTCCCTGGCCCGAAGCACTCGAGGCCTTCGCCGGTTCGCCGGAGATGAGCGGCAAGGCGGTGGTGGCCTACTTCGCGCCGTTGCAGTCGTGGTTGGAGGAGCAGAACAAGGGGCAGCAGTGCGGGTGGTGAGAGCCGCAAGTTCGCGGGCCTCGTCCTGCTGATACAGCCAGGGGTGAGCATGATGAGCATCGACTTCGCGGCGGAACTCCTCCCCGGCGAGCAACTGCACGGCACGCTCGCCGCAATGCGCGCGCAGCACCCCGTGACGCCCGCGCGTTTCGGCGGGCGCGAGGCCTTCGTTATCACGGGCCACGCCGCGCTTGCCGAGGCCTTCAAGGACAACGAGCGCTTCCCGCCCGCGGATGCCTACCGCATCACCATCGAACCCGTGCAGGGCGTTACCTTCCAGACCATGGAGGACGAGCAGCACCGGCTGTACCGCCGGCTTGCCACGCCGGCCTTCCGCTCGAGTGCTGTCGAGGCCATGGAGCAGGAGGGCCTCGCGCGGATTGCGCACGAGCTGATAGACCGGCTGCAGGGCGCGCGCAGCGCCGACCTCGCCGAGGCTTTCACGCACCGCGTGGCCTTTCTGGTGATCAGCAGGATGCTCGGCATTCCGCCGTGGCGTGAGGACGTGTTCCGCGACTGGGCGGTGGGCTTTCTCGAATTTCCGCGTGATCCCGAGCATTCTCGTCGCTGCGCCGCGCTCATCAACGACTATCTCGCGCCGATCATCGCCGAGCGCCGCCGCGAGCCGCGTGATGACGTGATCTCGGGGCTGGTGCTGGCGGATGCCGATGGTCATCGCCTGGACGACGAGGAAATCCTCGCTCACATCCGGCTGTTGTTCAGCGCCGGCGCGTCCACCACCACCGATGCCCTGGGCAACCTGCTGTGGGCGCTGCTGCGGGAACCCGCGCTCTGGGATCAGCTGCGTGCCGAGCCCGGTCTGCGCGCCAAT
>CAIXOY010000597.1 GCA_903921135.1 uncultured Gammaproteobacteria bacterium | reverse complement strand
GGGTCTCCCGGTGGACACGCTGATCGGGGCCCGCCTCGCCCCCGACATGAAGCCCTTCGCCTACCAGATTTCTTCCTGCGCCTGGCATTCGGCGCAGGCCATCGCCGGTGTCCGCGCGGGAGTGTTCGCGCCCGATTTCACGCCGCCACCGGCGGATTTCGCCGGCCTTCGTCACTGCATCGCCCAAGCGCGCGAGGCGCTGCTCGCCGTCACCGAGGCGGAAATGGAGAGCTTCATCGGCAAGCCGATGCGCTTCGAGGTGGGTGATTTCCGGCTGGATTTCCTTGCCGAGGATTTCTTGCTGTCTTTCTCGCAACCCAACTTCCACTTCCACGCCACCACTGCCTACGACATCCTCCGCGCCCAGGGGCTATCCATCGGCAAGCTCGATTTTCTCGGGCAGATGCGCGTGGTTGCCAGCTGAGCCAAGGGAGCCGCGGCGTGGCGGATGCGTGGCTGATTGCCGTCGTTGCCGGGCTTGGCTGGTGCTTGGCGCGTGCCAGCCTGTGTGCCGTCGCGGCGACACAGGAGGTGGTGTCTTCCGGCCGGCTTACGGGTTTGCGGATGCAGTGCGTAGTTGCGGGCAGCGCCGGCCTCGTGCTGCTCGGTCTGTCCCTTCGTCAAGGTCAGGGCGTCCTTCTGCCGGGCAGTGATGCCGCACTCGCGCAGATCTCTGTGGCTGCCGCGGTGATGGCCGTTGGCGCCCTCCTGAACGGAGGGTGTTATCTCGGCAGCATCATGTATCTCGGCAGGGGCAAGACGAACTTCCTGTTCACCTTGCTGGGTATTGCCCTTGCCGCCCGGATCGACCTCGCGGCCCATATCGGGGTCGCCGCGCACGCGCGGCTGGTGCAGGCGCCGACCGCAGGTGTGCTGTGGCTCGCCATGGGCATGTACCTCGCCTGTGTTGTGGCCACGGTGCGTGCGGCACGCGCTACGTCTGCCCCGGACTCCGCTTCGCGTCTCGCCCACACCGTGATCGCCGGCATCCTCGCGGGCGTTCTCATGCACCAGATGCCGGGTTGGGGCTACAACGCGGCGCTCGCGTCTCTCGGGCGTGGCGGGGTTGCGCCCGTCGACACCTTCAGCGTCTTGCTGGCCTGTGTGCTGTTCGTGGCGGCCGTGGGAAGTTGCCTGGTGGCAGGCCAGTGGAAGCCGGAAGCGCCGACCTTGCGCGGCTCGCTGCGCTGTCTGGCGGGCGGGTTCGTGCTGGAGACTGCCGCACACGCCATCCCCGGTGGTAGCGACGGTTTGCTGCTGTGGGCGATGCCGGGGCTCGGGGTCTACGGATTCCTGGCTTACGGCGTGATCCTGGTCATCCTGTTTCCCGCGTGGATGGTCGCCGCACGCGGCCTGAGGAGTTGATGCTGTGCCCCGCTATCTGACGCCAGTTGATCTTCCCTCATGCGGCTTGCGCCTTGCGCGCATCCATTCCCTGGAGCGAAGCCTCTACATCGTGGAGCTCCAGAGTGCGGAGGGCACGTTCTGGCTGGGTTCTGATGCGAACACGCGTGCCGTGTTCCGCAACCTCGCCGCTGCCCGCGAGGCGCTCGCCGCGGCGCGCGATGTGAGCGTCACGCTGGTGCACGCCAGCGCTTTCGACGAGATGGTGGGGCTGGGGCCGCGCGCGCACAACACGATCGAAGTCCGCTTGTCGAGCGAAGGCTAGGGCCCCCTCAGGGCGTGGCAGCCTCGTCTTGCCACCCGCCGCCAAGCGCCCGGTACAGATCCACCAGCGCGCGCAG
>CAIXOY010000596.1 GCA_903921135.1 uncultured Gammaproteobacteria bacterium | reverse complement strand
CAATCCAGTTTCCTAGCAATAATGATAATCGGAACACTCCGGGCTTGCACCCCCGCGGCGCGAGCCGCCTGACACCGTCACCCAACTCCCCCAACCTACCCATGCGCCTGATCCCGCTCCTACTCTGCGCCTTCCTTGCCGGCCCGCTGGCCGCCCAGACCTCCGCCCGCACCGGCGTTGTCACCGGGCAGGTCATCAACCAGAACACCGGTTACGTCCTGACCAGTGCTTTCGTGGGCACCGCGGGCTCGTTGATGATGGAGGCCACGGACAACAACGGAATGTACCGCCTCGTGCTGCCCGAAGGGCCGCAGACCATCGTCGTCAGCTACTCCGGCTTGGATGAACAGCGCTTCGGCGTCGAGCTGAAGGCGGGCCAGGAGGTACGCCGCGACGTCGCGCTGACCTCCGCGCTCTACAAGATGGACAAGTTCGTCGTGAAATCGATCCGCGAGGGCCAAGCCGCGGCGATCAACGAAGAGCGGTCCGCGGCGAACGTGAAGACAGTCGCGGCGATCGATGCCTTCGGCAACCCGGGCGCGGCGGTCGGCGAGCTGATTATGCGCCTCGCCGGCATCTCGGTCGATGGCTCGGGCGGCAAAGTCGATGCCATCTACGTGCGCGGAATGAGCCAGGACTTCTCCTCCCTGCTGATGGACGGCAACCAGATCGCGGTGTCTGGCGGCTCCTCGGTGAGTCTGGGCAACGTCTACTTCGGCCAGGTGAGCTCCGGTAGCGTCGCCTCGTTGGAGGTGATCAAGGCCCCGACGCCGGACATGGACGGTAACGCGATCTCCGGCTACCTGAACCTCCGCACCAAGCGCGCGTTCGACCGAGCGCCGGGCCGGGTCATTACCCTCACGGCCGGCTACTCCTACATCAAGGATTACCAGCACAGTAGCGTGCCCTTCAGTACGCCGTTCGAACCCTCGCTGATCGACGTCAATTACTCGGATGTGCTGAGCGCCTTCGGCGGGAAGAACAACCTGGGCATCAGCGCGACCTTCAACCGCACCATCACTAACAACGTGATCAACGAGATCGGCCACCGCACGGCGGCCGGCAACAGCGACGCCTACTGGGTGCCGCCGGAGCTCTCGCGAGCTCCCGTCAGTGAGCCGCTGCTGCGGGCCGCGGGCGCCGGCCAATGGGGCAACCTCGGTACCCAGACCCCCTCCTACAACACCGCGCTCTCCCTCGACTACAAGATCAGCGACCGCTCCTCGGTGTACTTCAAGAACACCCTTAACCTGATCCAGCGGCGCAGCGGATCCAACAACTCCTACTTCCGCTGGCTGGCCACTGCGCCGCGCGCCGCCTCCAGCTTCAAGCCCGGTTCGAACTTCAACGTGGTGAGCATCGCCGACGGGGCCGGCACGATCGACACCCAGTCGGTGCTCTACCTCCGCGAGACCCGCGCCTCCACCTGGGCAGCCGGCTGGGAGACCAAGCTCTGGGACGGCAGCGGCCTGCTGAAGGTCGACGCTAATTTCTCGAAGAACATGACCCACTACCCGAAACTGCACCAGCTGGGCGCCCGCCTGCGGGGCGTTTCTTGGGTGCTGGACCGGGAGGACGGCGGCCTGATGCCGCGGATCACCCAGAGCGGCGGCCCCGACTGGAGCAACCCGATCAATTACATCATCCGGCCCGATGCCCAGCTGATCAATTACCAGGCTCCGGCGGAACGTAGCGGCGCCAACGCTGACCTGCAGCGGACCTTCGCCACGCGCTTCCCGCTGATGCTCAAGACGGGCATCAAGCAGGCCAACTTCAAGCAGCAGCAGCTGCGCGATCTCGTCTACTATACCTACGCCGGCCGCCCCACCACGCCCGAGAACGGCGGCCTCACGCCCTTCCTCGGCTACAATATGCAGGTTTCCGAGGGCAAGTACGGCCCCTTCCCCTTCGTGCAGCTCGCGGAGACCGGCAACCCGGGCGACCCCTTCGCCAACCGCGCGAACTGGACCCAGAGCCCGGTGGACGTCTGGAACACCGTGTACCAGTCATTGGCCAACGATGCGGCCTTCGATAACACCGTGAATGCCGCCTACGTGATGGGCGACGTGCGGTTCGGCCTGCTCCGGGTGCTGACCGGCCTGCGCTGGGAGGAGACCCGCTCGAGCGGCTCGAACTACCTCCGCATTTCCAATGCGAACAACAACGCCAACGCGACCCTTACCGCCGAACAGAATGCGGCGCGGGCGGGGGACAACTTCCGCAAGTGGACGACGCAGGGCACCAAGTACGACCATATGTTCCCCGGTCTGCACCTCGTCTATTCGATGACCCGCAACACCCAGGTGCGTGCGAGCTACAACGCCACGATCACGCGGCCGAGCCCGACCAACCTGCTCCCCGCAATTGTGCCGAACGAACTCAGCCAGACCCTGTCCTCGGGCAACCCGGCGCTGAAGCCCTACACCTCCGACAACTACGAGCTCTCCTTCTCGCACTTCCT
>CAIXOY010000595.1 GCA_903921135.1 uncultured Gammaproteobacteria bacterium | reverse complement strand
CCGGGAGTTGGGGTGGGCTGCTCGAGACCACGGGTCTGGGTGTCGTTGCCTTCGGAGCGTTCCTGGGCGGCGCGCTCGCTACCGTGCTGGTCTACCGTCTCGCGACCAGCGCCTTCGGCACCTCGGTGAATACCATGCTGCTCGCGGGCATCGCGGTGTCGGCGATTGCCGGCGCGGTGAACGGGCTGCTCGGTTATCTCGCTGACAACGACATGCTCAGGCAGATGAGCATCTGGCAGATGGGCGCGCTGGGTGCTGCGAACTGGCCGCGCGCGCTGATCGCCACCGGCATCGCAGCGTTGCTCTGCGCGTGGCTTCCGCGCGAGGCGCGCGCACTGGATGCCCTGTTGCTGGGCGAGTCCGAGGCGCGCCACCTCGGCATCGCCGTGCAGCGCGTGAAGCGCCGCCTGACCCTGCTCACGGCCCTCGGCGTGGGCACCTGCATCGCGATGGCGGGCACGATTGCCTTCGTGGGCCTGATCGTGCCGCACCTCGTGCGTCTGGCGATCGGCCCCAACCATGCGGGGGTGATTCCCGGTGCGGCCTTGGGTGGCGCGCTGTTGCTGGTACTTGCCGATGCTGCCGCGCGTGTCGTCATCGCACCGGCCGAATTGCCCACGGGTATCATCACCGCCCTGCTCGGCGCGCCCTTCTTCGTGGCGCTCTTGCTGAGACAGCGGAGGAGCCTCTGAAGATGTCATTGCGGGCGCTCGGCATAGATCTGCACGTGGCGGGTTTTGATCTGCTGAGCGGGATCCGCATGCAGCTCGAGCCGGGCACGGTCACCGCCGTGGTGGGCCCGAACGGCGCGGGCAAGTCCTCGCTTCTCCGCGTGTTGAGCGGCGACTTGCCAGCCACCCGAGGTGAAGTGCACCTGAACGGTCGGCCCCTCGCGGACTGGGATCCGCAAACGCGGGCACGCATGCTTGCCGTGCTGCCGCAGCAGTCCACGCTCGACTTCCCCTTCACCGCGCGCGAGGTGGTGGGGTTGGCGCGCATCCCGCATCGCACCGGCGCGGCCCGCGACCGGGAGATCGTCCAGGCTGCACTCGAGGCCGTGGACGCGGGCTATCTCGACAAGCGTTACTACACGCACATGTCCGGCGGCGAGAAACAGCGCGTGCAGCTCGCGCGGGTACTGGCCCAGATCTGGGAGCCCGAGCCGGAAGGTACGCGCGTTCTGTTGCTGGACGAGCCCACCTCCGCCTTCGATCTCTCGCACCAGCAGCTCACGCTCGACATCGTGCGGCGTTTTGCGGGTGACGGCGTGGCGGTGCTCGCTGTGTTGCACGACCTGAACCTCGCGGCGCGCTGTGCCGACCGCATGCTCGTGCTCAGTTGCGGTGTGCTCGCGGCTGATGGCACGCCGGAGCAGGTGCTGGACGAGGCATTGGTGGAGCGCGTGTTCGGCCTGCGCTGCATGGTGATGCCGCACCCGATCACGGGCGCGCCGATGTTGGTGCACTGATGTCGGGGCGTGCGGTGGCGTGGGTGTGGCTTGCCCTGCTGCTGCCTGCGGGCGCGGCTTGCGCGGGCGCGATCACCGAGACCGACGACGCCGGCCATGTGATCACACTCGAAGCGCCCGCAAAGCGCATCGTCTCCCTCGCGCCCAACATCACCGAACTCCTGTTCCACATCGGCGCTGGCGAGTTGATCCTCGGCGCGGACGAGTACAGCAACTACCCGGAGGCTGCCAAGGCCATTCCGCGTATCAACAACCATGCATCCGTGAATTACGAGGCGGTGCTGGCTCTGGAGCCCGATCTGGTGCTCGGATGGCAAAGCGGAAACGGCCAATTCCCTGCGCGCGTGCGTGCACTGGGGTTGCCTGTGTTCGAAATCGAGCCCCGCGTACTCGAGGACATACCCGCGCTCTTCGTCCGCATGGGCAGGCTGGTGGGGCACGAGCAGGAGGCGACCGCGCGGGCTGAGGACTTCAACCGGCGTTTGAAGGCGCTGCGTGAAACTGAGCAGGGTAAACCTGTGGTGCGGGTGTTCTACCAGATCTGGGACGAGCCGCTGATGACCCTGAACGATCGCCACATCGTGGGCGATGTGATCAAGCTCTGCGGTGGCGTGAACGTCTTCGGCACGGCGGCGCCGCTGGTGCCTTATGTCAGCATCGAGTCCGTGCTGCAGACCGATCCGGAGGTGATCATCGCCAGCGGCAGCGACGAGGGCAGGCCCGCGTGGATGGACATGTGGAAGGCGTGGCCGGCCATTGCGGCGGTGCGCCGCGGGCATGTGTTCGTGATTCCGCCGGATCTGATGCAGCGCCACTCGGCGCGCATCCTCGACGGAGCCGAGCAGTTGTGCGCCTTCCTCGACAAGGCGCGGCAGGCCGGCTGAGCGCTCAGTTCGCGGCGCGCCGCTCTCTCTCCCTTACTGCCCCGTAGAGAGCCTCGTTCAAGGGGCACGGCAGCCCGGCTATCCGCGCGCGCTCGCAGAGAAATCCCGTGATGAAGGCGATCTCGGTTTCCCGCCCCGCCTCCAGATCCTGACGCATGGAGGAGCGGTTGGCCGCGGTGGCCTGCGCCACGCGGGCGGCGTCCTGGCCGATGCTCGTGGCGATATCGGTGTGCCCCAGTCCCTTCAATACCGTGGCGAGCTCCGCACAAAGCGCGTCGAATTCGCGCCTGAGCGCAGGGCGCTCCAGCAACGCTCCGTTAGGGCAGCCGTGCAGCGCGGTGAGGGGGTTGATGGCGCAGTTCACCGCGAGTTTTTTCCACAGCGCCTCGCGGATGTCCTCTGCGATACGCACGCGCAAGCCGCCGCGGCCGAGTTCGGCTGCCAGTGCGGGAGCCGCCGCCGCGTCTGTCTGCGACCATGCGCCCAGCAGCGTCTCGCCCCGGCCGGCGTGATGTACCGTGAACGCGCCTTCGCGGAACGCACCCTCGGTGGTCAGCGCACAGAACACCCGCGCCCCGGGGAGCAATGCGGCAACCGCCTCGTGGAAACCCATCCCGTTCTGCAACAGCACCACCGTTGCGCCCGGTGCGATGCGGTGCGCGATCCGCTCCAGCGCGGGCAGCAGGGCAGGGGCCTTGGTGCAGGCGAGGAGTTTCAGGATGGGCGAGGCATCGCCGGTGCCGTCCGCGCAGACCTGTACCTCGCGGCGGCTGCCATCGAGTCCGTTCAGGCGAATGTCGAGCGAACGCGCTTGCGCCGGGGGCTCGCGGAGCAGAAGCCGCACCGCATTCCCGCACGATGCGAGCGAGGACGCCCACAGGCAGCCCATGGCGCCCGCCCCCAGCACATGCCAGGTGGCGGGTGTTTCTCTTGTGGGCGTCTGTTGCATGCGGGCATTATCCCCCATCCCGACGCCGCTGCCGGACAACTCCCATGCCATCTTTCGATGTGGTCTCCGAAGTCGACATCCACGTCTTCACCAATGCCGTGGACCAGGCGAGCCGCCTGATCGCCAACCGCTTCGACTTCAAGGGCGTGGATGCGGGCTTCGAGCGCAAGGACCGCGTGGTCACTCTGCACGCCGAGAGCGAGTTCCAGATCCAGCAGATGCGTGATGTGCTGCGCACCAGCGTGGCCAAGTGCGGCATCGATGCGCGCGCCATGAAAGAGGCCGATGTGCAGGGCGGCGGGCGTATCGTGAAACAGGAGATCACGATGCGCCACGGCATCGAGATCGAGTTGGCGCGGCAACTCGTGAAGATCGTGAAGGAGTCGAAGATCAAGGTGCAGGCCTCGATCCAGGGCGATCAGCTGCGCATCAACGGCAAGAAGCGCGACGATCTGCAGGAGACCATCGCGATGCTCCGCAAGCAGGAGCTCGAGGCTCCGCTGCAGTTCCAGAATTTCCGGGATTGAACGCAACCTCTGCCGGGCCGGGGCCAGGCGCTCGCACCTGGCGTGATGCTGCTCTGGTCTACACGCGCCCCCGTGTCACGGGGATGGTGTGGCTTGGCTTCAGTGCGGGGCTCCCCTTCCTGCTGGTGTTCTCCACGCTCTCGGCATGGTTGCGCGACGTGGGCACCGACCTCGCCGTGATCGGGTTTTTCAGCCTGGTGGGCGTCACCTACTCGGTGAAAGTCATCTGGGCTCCGGTGGTCGACCGGCTGCCGTTTCCGCTCCTGACGCGCCTGCTGGGCAAGCGGCGCGGCTGGATGCTGGCGGCGCAGCTCGGCATTGCGACAGGGCTGCTCTGCATGTCACAGCTCGACCCCCGCACCAGCGTTGCCGCGGTCGCGCTTTGCGCAGTGCTCGTTGCCTTCAGCTCCGCGACGCAGGACATCACGATCGACGCATGGCGTATCGAGGCGGCCGACACTGACCTGCAGGGCGCGATGGCGGCGGCCTATGTGTTCGGTTACCGCGTGGCCTTGCTGGTCGCGGGAGCAGGCGCTTTTTATATCGCCGAGGGCGCGGGTTGGTCTGTGGCCTACCTCTCTATGGCGGCCTTGATGGGGGTGGGGATTCTCGCGACCTTGCTGATGCAGGAGCCTGCGCACCCGGAGGCCTCAGCAGAGCGGCAGCTGCCTGCGGGCGGGGTGCCCGAGCGCTTCCTGCGATTCGTGACCGAAGCCCTCATCGAACCTTTCGTGGAGTTTTTCACGCGGAGCGGCAAGCAGGCCTTCGCGATCCTGGCCCTCATCGCGCTTTACAAGCTGAGCGACATCACGATGGGGGTGATGGCGAACCCGTTCTATCTCGATCTCGGCTTCAGCAAGACGCAGATCGCCGACGTCACCAAGGTGTTCGGCTTCTTCATGACCATCGCGGGTGCGGCCCTGGGAGGCGCGCTGGTGGTGCGTTATGGCGTTGCGCGGCCGCTCGTGGCGGGTGCGGCGCTGGTGGCAGGGACGAACCTGTTGTTCGTGCTGCTCGCCCTCAGCAAGCCCGGCCTGCCTCTGCTGGCGTTGGTCGTCAGCGCAGACAACCTCTGCGGAGGGTTCGCCAGCGCGGTGTTCATCGCCTACCTCTCGGGGCTCACCAACACGGCATACACCGCCACCCAGTACGCCTTGTTCAGTTCGCTGATGACACTCCCCGCCAAGCTCCTTGGGGGCCTGTCCGGTGTCGTGGTGGACTGGATCGGCTATGCCGGGTTCTTCGGCTACGCCGCGGCCTTGGGTATCCCCGGGATCGTGCTCGCGGCTTATCTGGTCGCGGATCGCCGGTCCGCCACGAACCCTGCGGGGGGCTCGGGCTGATCGGGCAGGGAGTCGAGCCCTTTTCACTGTCCCCTTGAAACGCGCCTGCTTGCCCCCATTTCCATAGCGCGAGGCCCTGAGGCGCGCCCGGGACGCACAGCACCACCAGTGTTCAACGTTTTCCCGGCTTGACCTCGAGGGTTTCCCGCATATGATTGGCACTCCCCGAAGGAGAGTGCCAATCGAGGCGAGGCTTCGCCTCCGTCCTCGAATATCGGGTGTACCAGAGAGCAAACCATTGATCAGGGAGAAACAGCAATGAAGATCCGTCCTCTGTCCGACCGAGTGGTCGTGAAGCGCAAAGAGGAAGAAACCATCTCCGCCGGCGGCATCGTCCTGGCGGGTTCCGCCAAGGAAAAGCCCACGCAGGGTGAAGTCCTGGCAGTCGGCAACGGCAAGGCCCTCGACAACGGCGAAATCCGCCCCATGTCGGTAAAGGTCGGCGACAAGGTCCTCTTCGGCCAGTACTCGGGCAACACGGTCAAGATCAGCGGCGAGGAAGTCGTGATCCTGAGCGAAAGCGAAATCTACGGCGTGATCGAGTGAGACACCCCGCGGGGCCCTCGGGGGCTTCGCCCGGTATCCGCTCGCAATCCAATCCGGTTTTACCAGTCAAGGAAATGAACCATGGCAGCTAAAGATGTGAAGTTCGGCGACGCCGGTCGCCAGAAGATGCTGAAAGGCGTGAACCTGCTCTCCGACGCCGTAAAGGCCACCCTCGGCCCGCGCGGTCGCAACGTGATCCTCGACAAATCCTTCGGCGCACCCACCGTCACCAAGGACGGCGTATCCGTCGCCAAGGAAATCGAACTGAAGGACAAGTTCGAGAACATGGGCGCCCAGATGGTGAAGGAAGTGGCCTCCAAGGCCTCCGACACCGCCGGTGACGGCACCACCACCGCCACGGTACTGGCTCAGGCCATCGTTAACGAAGGCCTGAAGTCGGTTGCTGCCGGTATGAACCCGATGGACATCAAGCGCGGCATCGACAAGGCAGCTGCTGCTGCGGTTGCCGAGCTCGAGAAGATGTCCACCCCCTGCGCCGACGGCAAGTCGATCGCACAGGTAGGCACCATCTCCGCCAACGGCGACGACAGCATCGGCAAGATCATTGCCGAGGCTATGGAGAAAGTCGGCAAGGAAGGCGTGATCACGGTTGAAGAAGGCTCGGGCCTGAACAACGAACTCGACATCGTCGAGGGCATGCAGTTCGACCGCGGCTACCTCTCGCCCTACTTCATCAACAACCAGGAGAAGATGGCCGTAGAGGTCGAGAACCCCTTCATCCTGCTGGTCGACAAGAAGATCTCGAACATCCGCGACATGCTGCCGCTCCTCGAGCAGGTAGCGAAGTCGGGCAAGCCGCTCGTCGTGGTGGCAGAGGACGTCGAGGGCGAGGCGCTGGCCACCCTCGTGGTCAATACCATGCGCGGCATCCTGAAGGTCGCAGCATGCAAGGCACCGGGCTTCGGTGACCGCCGCAAGGCCATGCTGCAGGACATCGCGATCCTCACCGGTGGCACCGTGGTGAGCGAGGAAGTGGGCCTCGAGCTCGAGAGCACCACCCTTGAGCACTTGGGTTCCGCCAAGCGCGTGACCATGGACAAGGACAACACCACGATCATCGATGGCGCCGGCGTAGAGGCCGACATCGAAGCACGGGTCAAGCAGATCCGCGTCCAGATCGAGGAAACCAGCTCCGACTACGACCGCGAGAAACTGCAGGAGCGCGTTGCCAAGCTCTCCGGCGGCGTTGCCGTGATCAAGGTTGGCGCAGCCACCGAAGTCGAGATGAAAGAGAAGAAGGCCCGCGTTGAAGATGCGCTGCACTCCACCCGCGCTGCGGTAGAGGAAGGCGTGGTTGCCGGCGGCGGTGTGGCCCTCGTGCGTTGCGTGCAGGCCATCAAGGGCCTGAAGGGCGACAACGAAGACCAGAACCACGGCATCGCGGTTGCCATCCGCGCCATGGAAACGCCCCTTCGCGCCATCGTGCAGAACGCTGGCGAAGAGCCCTCGGTGATCCTGGCCAGGGTGAAGGAGCACACGGGCAACTACGGCTACAACGCTGCCAAT
>CAIXOY010000594.1 GCA_903921135.1 uncultured Gammaproteobacteria bacterium | reverse complement strand
TCCAGCCGCCCCCGCACCTTCGCCAGAAGCTCCGCATCACCCGATTGCGCGTGAATGGATTCCAGATTACGCAGCATACGCGTCAGGATTTCGCGTCGTGACGCAGGCTTGAGAAGTTGCGCGAGCGGCGCGCCGAAGCCCGTAGCGCGGCGCTGCAGCTCCTCCCGTGAGAGGCTGTCACCGCTGAAGGGATCGATGACGACCAGCCCGCCGCCAAGCTTCACGCGGACGAGGAAATGCCCCGGGAATGACACACCGTTAGCCTCCAGCCCGATGTGCCGCGCCAGTTCGAGCAGCACAACCGAGAGCGTGATCGGTATACCGCGACGCGTCTCCAGTACGCGGTGTAGGTAGCTGTTGTCCGGGGAGTAATAGTCCTCGGCATTGCCAGCGAATCGCGCGGTATCGAAGAAAAACCGCAGCAGGCAGCCCAGCCGCGCGTTCTCGGTGGAAGCGTTGCGGGCTTCGATCCCGAGCCTGATCGCCATGACGTCGAAGGTCGTGCGCAGTTGTTCCAGATCCAGCGTCGGATCCGCGTCCGTGGCGATGGAGGCGGCTGCCTCGAAGAGCGGGATCGTGTTCTCGTCCTGCACCAGGAGACGGAAAAAATCGAGTGGCGAGACCAAGGACTCCACGCGCGCGCCTCAGCCCGTGGCGTCCCAGCGCGCATCACGCTCCACAGCACGACCATCGCGCCCGAGCTTCAGCAGATGCGCCCACAGCGAGTACTTCGCCATGGGGAACATCGCGCGGGGAACGTCGTCGTAGGCGCGCTCCACGAGTTCGTCCAGTGTGCCGCCGGCCTCGGCGAGCACCCGCGCGACCTTGGCCTCGCGCGTGAGGCGGTGACGGATGATGCCGTCGACCACCGCGACCGGCTCGGGCATGAGCTCGCCGTGTCCGGGCGCGAGCGAGCGCAGCGGCAGGGATTTCAGTTTTTCCAGCGAATCGAGATAGTCCTTCATGTCGCCGCTCGGCGGGATGATCACCACCGTGGAGCCGTTCATGATGTGATCGCCCGTGAAGAGCATGCCCTCCTGCTCGAGCAGCAGGCAGTAGTGGTTGCAGGCGTGGCCGGGGGTGTGGACGGCGCGCAGGCTGAATTCACGCGTCTGGAGCAACGGCTCGTCGGAGAGTGCCACGTCCGGTTTGAAAATCAGATCCTGATAGAAGTCGTCCGGTGCTGCAACGCCGCGCAATTGGGCGCCGGTGGCACGCGCGAGCGGCGTGGCAGCGGGCGAGTGGTCTTCGTGCGTGTGCGTGACCAGGATCCAGCGGATTCGGCCTGCGCCTTCGCGCAGGATGGCCTCGATGTGGGAGGGCTCGTCGGGGCCCGGATCTACCACCGCGACCTCGTCGTTTCCCACCAGATAGGTGTTGGTGCCAGGCCCCGTCATAACGCCGGGATTAGGCGCGATGATGCGGCGCACGAGCGGCGAGAGCTGGCTGGTCTGTCCGGGTTCGAGGGTGATCATACGAACTTACTCAGGCAGCGGGGGGCGGAATGCAGCAGTCGCGGGCATGGCCCGCTCCCACGGGACATCGCATTGTGGGAGCGCGCCATGCGCGCGACAAAGTCCGGAGATGCCGCATTGCACCGTCGCGGGCATGGCCCGCTCCCACGGGGTGTGTGCACGCTATCGCAGCTCGGCGATGCCAACCACCGGGTCCACCTCCGCGTCGTAATCCACGCCCGCGAGCCCGAAGCCGAAGAGCCGCAGGAACTCCTGCTGGTAACCGGCGAAATCGGACAACTCATCGATGGTGTCGTTCTGGACCAGCGGCCAGCGGCGCTCGACCTCGCGCTGCACATCTGCCTCGAGCTCATTGCCGTCCATGCGCAGGCGCCCGGCCTCGTCCACCTCGGGTGCGGCCGCAAAGAGCCGCGTGCGGAAGAGCCCGTCGACCTGCTCGATGCAGCCCTCGTGCGTGCCGCGCGCCTTCATCACGCGGAAGAGCAGCGCAAGGTAGAGCGGCATGATCGGGATCGCGGAACTCGCTTGCGTAACCACCGCTTTCAGCACCGAGACATACGATTTGCCAGCGAGCGGCGCGAGCAGCGCATCGAGGCGCACGGCGGTGGCATCCAGATCTTTCTTGGCCGCGCCGATGGTGCCGTCCCAGTAGATGGCCCAGGTGATGCGATCGCCCAGATAGGTGTAGGCCGTGGTGCGGCAACCGCTCGCGAGCAGGCCTTCGTCCGCAAGGCGGCGCATCCACATTTCCCAGTCCTCGCCACCCATGACAGCGACGGTGTCGCGGATTTCCTCTTCCGATGCCGCGTCCAGGGCAACGTGTTTGATTTCCTTTTTGTCGGTATCGAGGGTGCGCTCCTCGACGCGACGCCCGATGGGCTTCAGCGTGGACTTGTGCACCTCGCCGGTAATCGGGTGCGTGCGGCGCGGCGCGGCCAGGCTGTAGACCACCAGATCCACCTGCCCCAGCGTGCTCCGGATCAGGTCTACCGTGCGGTCTTTGATCTCGGTGGAGAAAGCATCGCCGTTGATGCTCCAGGCACCCAGACCCGCGGCCTCGGCTTCATGGTGGAACGCCGCAGCGTTGTACCAACCCGCCGTGCCGGGCTTGCCTTCCGCGCCCTCTTTCTCGAAGAAAACACCGATGGTGCTCGCACCACAACCGAAGGCGGCGCTGATGCGCGAGGCGAGCCCGTAGCCCGTGGAGGCACCGAGCACCAGCACGCGCTTCGGGCCCGCGATGGGGCCACCGGCGCGAACGTGCGCGATCTGCTCGCGCACCGAGGCGGCGCAACCTGCCGGATGCGAGGTGACGCACATGAAACCGCGGACGCGGGGCTTGATGATCATGAGGGTGTTCCTGAAGCCATGGAGACGCGACGGGCCGGATTATAAGCGCGCAAAGGGGCACGGCGCGCCCGCGGGACCCAGCGAGGTTGACAAGGTGCGCACGTTTATTAGCGGAACAAACCCGCACAATGAGTTAGGGCTATCGGGGGATGAAAGGCCTATGGTGCTGTCGTGGCGCAGGCCCCTGCGCATCCGGAGCATCACCCCCTCCTCTTGTTCGGAACGGCATTCGGCCGCTCCACGACCGCTATCCGATAGAACGTGCTAGTGCATATTCGATAGTGTCTCTTCTACCGCACAGCACTTTTCTATCAGACGGTGAACGAATGAATATCTATGCTGGAAACCTGTCCTACCAGACGAACGAGTCCGACCTGCGCGAGGCATTCGAAGCCTTCGGTGCAGTCTCGTCCTCGGCTGTCATCAAGGACCGCGAGACGGGCCAATCCAAAGGCTTCGGTTTCGTCGAAATGCCCAACAACGCCGAGGCCGATGCGGCCATCAAGGCGCTGAACGGCCGCGCGATCAACGGTCGCAACATCAAGGTCAACCAAGCCGAGCCGCGCAAGGAGCGCAGCGGTGGCGGCGGTGGTGGTGGCGGCGCTCGCCGCTACTGAGAACCGCGCCTTGCACGCCAGCCGGGCTTTGTCCGGCTGGCTCTCTCGCCTTTCCCCGGGCCTGCAACGGCCTCAGAGCACGAGCTTCCTCAGATCCGCCAGCACGCCCACCAGCCAGGTGAGGAATGCACCGGCATCCGCCCCATTGATCACGCGATGGTCGTAAGACAGCGATAACGGCAGCGTTTTGCGCGGCTGGAAGACTTTGCCGTCCCACATCGGCCGCACCGCCATGCGCGAGACCCCGAGTATCGCCACCTCCGGCGTGTTGACGATGGGCGTGAAGCCCTCGCCGCCGATGTTTCCCAGGCTCGATATCGTGAAGCAGCCGCCCTGCATCTCTGCAGGCTTCAGTTTGCGCGCACGCGCGCGCTCCGCGAGGTCACGCGCTTCTGCTGCGAGTTCCCACACCGTCTTGCGGTCCACGTCGCGGATCACAGGGACCAGAAGGCCCTGCGGCGTATCCACCGCGATGCCGATGTGCACGTATTTCTTCAGAACGAGCTGTGTGCCGCCCGGCGCGAGCGATGCATTGAAGCGCGGGTGCTCTTTCAGCGCGCGCGCGCAGGCCATCAGCAGGAAGGGCAAGGGCGTGAGCTTGTTGCCGCGCTTGTCCATCTCGGATTTCAAGCTCTCGCGGAAGGCTTCCAGATCGCTGACGTCGGCGTAGTCGAACTGCGTCACGTGCGGCACGTTCAGCCAACTGCGCGACATGTTCGTCACGGTGGCTTTCTGGATGCCGGTGAGGGCCAGCATTTCGATGGCGCCGAATTCGGAGAAATCGATCGCGGGTACCTCGGGATGCCCGAGGCCAGCGCTCGCGCGGGGCGGCTCCGACAGGCGCTTCTTCACGTAGCCCTGCAGATCTTCCTTCAACACACGGCCCTTGGGTCCGGTCCCCGAGACCTCTGCGAGCGTCACGCCGAGTTCGCGCGCGAGTTGGCGCACGGCGGGGCCTGCGTAGGGCATGTCGCGCAGGGGGCGTTGACGCTGCGCGGCACCGCCCGGGAGATGGCTCTCTTTTTCGAGCAACCGCGCGATGGCGAGGCCGGCGTCACCCTCGACCATTGCTACAGCAGGCGCTGGCGCAGAAGGTGCGGGTGCCGCTGCTGACACGGGCGCTGAGGCAGCCGGCGGTTCAGGTGCAGATGCGCTTGCGGATGCCATCGCTGCCTCGGTGCGCAGCACTGCAATGCGCTGACCGGTGCTCACTTGCGCGCCCACGCGCGCATCGACAGAGACGATCACCCCGGCCGCCGGTGCGGGCAATTCCATCGAAGCCTTGTCGCCCTCCATCACGAGCAGAGGGGCGCCCTCGGCAACGCGGTCACCGGCACGCACGGAAATCTCGATCACTTCGACGCTCGCGGCACCGCCCAGATCGGGTACCAGCACATCCATATCGACGCCGGCTGCCGCGGGGGGTGGCGGTACGGGTGTGGCACGGCGCTCAGCAACTGCCGTGGCTGCAGGACGGGAGGCTTCTGCTGCGGATCTCGGTGCTGCAGAGTCAGCTTCAGTGGCGGGAGCGGCTGCCTCAGCTGCGGTTGCAGGAGCATGAGCAGAAGCCGCAACACCCTGCGCAGCCTCCGCACCGGCAACCTCGAGGACGAGAATCGCGTCGCCCTGGTTCACCTTGTCGCCAACCTTGAGGCGCAGCTCGCGAATGGTTCCGGCGAAAGGTGCGGGAATCTCCATCGAGGCCTTGTCGGACTCCAGCGTGAGCAACGGCTGCTCGGCGGTGACCGCATCCCCAACGGCAACGTTGAGTTCGATCACTTCGACGTCGGAGGCGCCGCCCAGATCGGGTACGGTGACGGTTTCCAGTTTCACGTTCACTCTCGCGCGCGCTGCGCGCTCCTGATGTCCGGTCCAGTGACGGGCTGATTGGCACGCCCGTCGTTCAAGGTCGCGCGCATGGCGCGCTCCTACACTGTGGTCGGGTTGGGTTTTTCCGGGTCGATGCCGTATTTCGCGATCGCGTCGCTCACCACCTTGGGCTTCACGCGGCCCTCGTCAGCAAGCGCCTTCAACGCCGCCACCACCACGAAGTTGCGATCCACCTCGAAGAAGTGCCGCAGTTTTGCGCGGGTGTCACTGCGGCCGAAGCCATCGGTGCCCAGCACGGTGAAGCGCTGCTTCACGAATTGGCGCAGGCCGTCTGTGTGCGACTTGATGTAGTCCGTTGCGGCGATCACCGGCCCCGTCGCGCCCTCGAGCGAGGATGTCACGTACGGCACACGTGGCGCGGCACCCGGGTGCAGCATGTTCCAGCGCTCGCAGTCGAGGCCTTCACGGCGCAGTTCGTTCACGCTGGTGAGGCTCCAGACATCGGCATCCACACCGTGGCTCTCTCGCAGCATCGCTGCCGCCGCGCGCACCTCGCGCAGGATCGTGCCCGCGCCCATCAGCTGCACCACGAGCTTCGCTTTGGGCGAGGCGGCTTCGATGCGGTACATTCCGCGCACAATGCCTTCCTCTGCACCCGCCGGCATCTCTGGCTGCTGGTAGTTCTCGTTCATCGTGGTGATGTAGAAAAACTTGCTCTCGCCGCGGCCGTACATCACGTCCAGACCGTGATGGATGATCACGGCGAGTTCGTAGGCGTAGGCCGGGTCATAGCTGACGCAGTTCGGGATGGTGGCGGCGAGCACATGACTGTGGCCGTCCTGATGCTGCAGGCCCTCGCCGTTCAGCGTGGTGCGGCCCGAGGTCGCGCCGATCAGGAAACCGCGCGCACGCTGGTCCCCTGCGGCCCAGGCGAGGTCCCCGATGCGCTGGAAGCCGAACATCGAGTAGTAGATGTAGAACGGCACCATCGTGAGGTTGTGGTTCGCGTATGACGTCGCCGCCGCGATCCACGCCGACATCGCGCCGGCCTCGTTGATGCCCTCCTCCAGAATCTGGCCCTTGCGGTCTTCCTTGTAGTAGAGGATCTGGCCCGCATCGTGCGGTGTGTAGCGCTGGCCGACAGAGGAGTAGATGCCGAGTTGCCGGAACATGCCTTCCATGCCGAAGGTGCGCGCCTCGTCCGGCACGATGGGCACCACGCGCTCGCCGAACCCGGGCTCCTTCACCAGCGAGGACAGAAGCCTCACGAACGCCATGGTGGTGGAGATCTCGCGGTGGCCGCTGCCCTTCAATTGCGCCGCGAAGCTCTCGAGCGTGGGCACCGGGAGTTTCTCTTCCGTCACCACGCGGTTCGGCATGAAGCCGCCCAGCGCTTCGCGGCGCTGGCGCATGTAGACGATCTCGGGGCTGTCGGGCGCCGGGCGGTAGTACGGGACAGTTTTCAGCTCTTCGTCTGTGAGAGGGATGCTGAAACGCGTGCGGAATTTCTTCAGGCTCTCGAGATCCATCTTCTTGACGGAGTGGGTCTCGTTGGCGGCCTCACCGGAGCTGCCCATCCCGTAGCCCTTCACCGTCTTGGCGAGGATGACGGTGGGCTGACCCTTGTGGTTGAAGGCCTCGTAGTACGCGGCATAGACCTTGTACGGGTCGTGACCGCCGCGGTTGAGATACATGATGTCGTCGTCGGAGAGGTCTTTGACCAGTTCCGCGGTTTCCGGGTATTTGCCGAAGAAGTGCTCGCGCGTGTAGGCGCCGCCGTTGAACTTGTAGTTCTGGTATTCGCCGTCGCAGACCTCGTCCATGCGCCGCTGCAGCAGCCCGGATTCGTCGCGCGCGATCAGCGGGTCCCACAAGCGGCCCCAGATCACCTTGATCACGTTCCAGCCCGCGCCGCGGAAGATGCCTTCGAGCTCCTGGATGATCTTGCCGTTGCCACGCACCGGGCCGTCGAGGCGCTGCAGATTGCAGTTCACCACGAAGACGAGATTGTCGAGGCCCTCACGCCCTGCAAGGCCTATGGCGCCCAGCGATTCCGGCTCGTCGCACTCGCCGTCGCCAAGGAACGCCCACACCTTGCGGTCACCGTGATCGACCAGCCCGCGGCTCTGCTGGTAGCGCATCACATGCGCCTGATAGATGGCCTGGATCGGGCCCAGACCCATCGATACCGTCGGGAACTGCCAGTAATCGGGCATCAGCCAAGGGTGCGGGTAGGACGAGAGCCCGTGGCCGTCGACCTCGCGGCGGAAGTTGTCGAGTTGCTCCTCCGAGAAGCGTCCCTCGAGGTAAGAGCGTGCGTACATGCCGGGCGCGCTGTGGCCCTGGTACATCACGATGTCGCCGGGTTTGCCCGGGCGGCTGGCGCGGAAGAAATAGTTGAAGCCGACGTCGTAGAGCGTGGCGCTGGAGAGGAAGGTGGCGATGTGGCCGCCCAGCCCCTCGTCCGAGTCGTTCGCGCGCATCACCATGGCGAGCGCGTTCCAGCGGATCAGGGAACGGATGCGGCGATCGACGAAAAGATCGCCCGGCATGCGCCGCTCGGCCTCGGGTGCGATGGAGTTGCGATACGGCGTGGTGATCGCCGGTGGCAATTTCACGCCGGCGTCGGTTGCGTGGTCCGCCAGACACTTCAGCAGGTAAGCCGCGCGACCCTTGCCACGGTGGCGCACCACCGCCTCGAGCGCGTCGATCCACTCCTGCGTTTCCGCGGAATCGATATCCTCCTGCATGAAACTCCCCTGCTGCGCCAAGAACCACGACGTGTCGGTGTCATCGTAACCGAAAACTGTCGGCCCCCTTCCGGGCACCGGGTTGAGATCCTCACCGCCAGCGCGCAGACACCGCGCGAACGCTCAGGCGTCCGGAACGAGCACCACCGAAATGCGGTTGTTGCGGGCTGCGACGGCGTTCCATTCGCCCGCCGTGGACACCTTCTCCGGGGTGGGGTAATCGGCGCTGCGGCCTTCGTCTCCGAGTCCTTCGATCTGCACGCGGATTCCGGAACCGGCGATCGCGGGGGAACCGAGCATGGCGCGGAACTCCGCGCTCTGACGCGCGCTGGAGATGCGGGCGTCCTGCTTGTTGAAGAAGCCTTTGACATCACAATTGACGATGGGGGTGGCGGCATCGGCCACGCGCCAGCCGCCCGAGGAGGCCAACAGGCAGAACTGGCCCGCATGCCCCTGCAGTTTCAGTGTTCCTGTGAAGCCCGCCTCTTTCAGGCGTTCCACGAGGCCGCGCACCAGTTCGACGCGATCACCCCCGAAGGGCGCCTCGCCATAGGAGTACTGGACAGTCCTGCTGAGCGCCCAGGACAGCGCCTCGGGATATGCACTCGAGGGATCAGCGGACCCACCCTGACGCGAGCCGCCCATGAAACCCAGCACGGCGGCAAGCACTGCGAGCAACACGGCTACGGGCCAACCCGGGCCAGAGCGCTCGTCTTCTTCGGCAGGTGCAGGTGCTGTGAACACAGGCGGCGCCGGAGCCGCTGATCTCGCGGAGGGCAGGTCCTCGGGCTCGGATATCTCCGAGCGCGTGGCAGACATGAATCCATCGGGAGGCCCGGCCGTGTCCGGCGCGGGCAGGGGTTCGGGGGCGACTGCGACGGGATCGTTCGCCGCTCCGCTGCGCTGATCGATGCGCCGGAAGACCGCGCGCAGGAGTTCTCGCGTGGGCGGCTTGGGAAGAATGTCCACCGCGCCCAGGGCCTGGGCCTGGCCAACGTAGAGATCACCCGACTTGGCGGTGTACATCACGATCGGGATCTGGGATGCGAGCGAGTTGCTCTTGATCTCCTTGACCGCGTTGAAGCCCTCCATGCCGGGCATCAGGTGGTCCATGAAGATCACGCCGGGGCGGTGATCCCGCAGATAGCCCACGGCCTGCTCGGGGTTGTCGAGCACGTCTACCTGGAATTCCTCGCGCTCCAGCATGAGCCGGAGCATCTGGCAGGCAGTGCGGGAGTCGTCAACGATCAGCGCCGTCTTGTTCTGCATGCGCGTGGCTGGCTGGTGGCTATGGCGTTCGTGAGTGTAGTGCCCGCCCCGGATCCTGCACCGGCCGAGCCCATTCAAAGCGGTAGTATTTGGCATCGGTTTTCCAACGCCCGTCGGCATCCACGTTTCGGCCCGCGGGAAGGCCTTCCTCCTTGCCACTGTGCGCTTCACCCGTACTCAGCACGAGCAGCGATGCGGCGTCGGCCGCGGCGAGCCGGCTCCGGAAATAGCCGAGCCACGCCTCTTTGGAGAGAGCATCGACCGCCTGTGCGACCTGCTCGCGATCGTCGAACCCCCAGGACCCGAGGCCGAGATCCGACCACAGGCGCTCGGTTTTCTCACCCAGCGATTTGGGCTTTTCGCGCAAGCGGGCCGCGAGCGCGTCGCGTTGTGTGGCGAAGGACTCCTCGCTCATATCACCCAGTGCTTTGGCCTGGCGATCGAGGTAGGCGCGGAACTCTTTCGCCAAGGCCACGGGCCCCGCGACCGGGGATTGCGCGCCGAGCAGCAAGCCGGGCACACGGGCGAAAGGATAGGGCTGCGCGAAAACCACGTAGCCCAACTGCCGCTCGGTACGCAGTTCGTTGAAGAACGAGGGCCCGAGGATCTGCCCTGCCAGGGCCACGCGCGCGCGCTCCGCCACATCGCTCGAGCCACCCTGCAGGTACATCAGCAAGGCGGAATCGGGGTGTTCGATCTTCACGGACTGCACCGACGGCCCGGAGGGGAGCGCCAGCACCTCTACCGCAGGGGCCGCAGCTCCACTGGTGCCACGCAGCGCATCCCGCGCCTTCGCGCCCAAGGCGCGGGCCTCATCTGCCAGCAGGTTGCCGTGGGCAAGGACCTCGACGGTGGCATCAGCACGCAAGGCCGCCGCAAACGTGGCGAGGTCTGCAGGTGTGACCTCGGCCAGAGCCGCACGCAATTCCGTGTCGGGATAGCTCCTCTGCACCAGCGTGTTGCCCAGCCGATCGACCAACTGCGCGTACGGGCGTTCACGGCTGCTGTTTCCGAGTTCGCGCACCAGCTCGGTTTTCAGGCTCGCGAAGCGCTCTGCCGGAAACTCGCTGCGCTGCAGCGAATGCAGGATCTTGTCGAGCAACAAGCCCATCCGCTGCTCGTAGCCGGTCAGCTTGACGGAGAGCCCGCGCGAGGAAGGCGATACGCCATAAGCGAGGCCGGCGAGCGTGGCCGGGTAGGCGAATTCGTTCAGCTCGTCCTCGACGAGCAGCGTGAACAGCGAGGCAAGCGCCGCATCACGCACCGTTGCATTGGCGCGCCCCGAGAGCAGTTGCAGGTAAAGCGACGCCTTCGGACCGGGGAACTCGGCATCCTGCAGATGCCACAGCCGGTAGCCGGGTTCCTCTGCCAGCGCCACAGGCAGTGAGGAGGCACCGGCCGGTACGGCTTTTGTCGCGACGCGGTCGGGCAGGAAGACGTTCGGCGCGGGCAGCACAAGCGGCTCGGCCTTGGCGGCGGCCGCGGCCAGAACGGCTGCATCGAGCGCGCGCGTCGAATGGGGCGTCGCGAACCAGCGGCTCTGCCGGTCGGTCTGCACACCGCGATCCGTCACGGTGAGCAACAGATTCGCAGGCTGCATGCGATCGAGATAACCGCGAATCAGTGCGGCGTCGTAATCCGCGTACAGATACGGGCCGCGCAGCACCTCGGCCACGGGATAATCCACGAGGCCATTGGCGATGCCGATAACGGTCGCGCTCGCGCTGCCCTTCTCCCGGAAGCGGAAACCCAGATCCCCCAACGCCGCCTGCTCACGGTAGCGCCAGTCGTCTACGCCACCCTCCCGCAATTGCCCGATAGCCCGGAAGACCAGCGCCACCACTGCATCGCGCTCGGCGAGCCCCTTTTCGGTCAGCTGGACCGTGACCTGGAAGGCATCCTGTCCGAAGAGATCGAAGCCAGCACCTGCACCGAGGCCCTCTGCGAGGCCCCGCGCCTTCAACACCGAGAGAAGGCCGCCGGGCCCTTCGTGACCCAGCAGGTTACCGATGTAATCGAGGGGCTTCGCGGCAGGACGGTCCCGGCTCGAGGGCACCGGGAAGAGCATCGAGAGCTCACGCGTTTCCTTCTCGGGGCGGATGTGTACTTCCAGCGGCAACTGCCCGGGCGCGAAAAGCTCCGGCACATTGGCAAGCGCCGTGGCGTCCCGATCTTCTATGGCGCCGAAGCGCGGGCGCACCATCGCTTCGAGCGCATCCAGTGGCTGCTTGCCGAGCACCACGAGCGTCATCAGGTTCGCGGAGTAATGGCGCTGGTGGAACGCGAGCAACTCGGCCCGGATGTCGCCTTCCGTGGGGCGCAGCGTCTGGAGGTTTCCCACCGCGAGCTTGCCGAGCGGGTGACCGGGCTGCACCAGTTCGCGCAGCACGTCGTACTCGCGGCGCGCGTCGTCCTTCAAGCCCATCCGGTATTCGGAGTCGACCGCATTCGCCTCGCGCTGCACGTACTCGGGCGTGAAAAGCGGAGCCACGAAGAACTGCGAGAAGCGATCAAGCGCGGGCTCGAGGCTGTCGGGCTCGATGTCGAAGAAATAGTTCGTGTGGTCCACCGATGTGTAGGCGTTGTGCGAGCCACCGTGGGCGTTGATGAAGTCCTGGTATTCGGCGGAATCGGGGTACTTTGCCGTGCCCAGAAAGAGCATGTGCTCCAGGAAATGCGCCAGCCCCTGGCGCTCGGCGGGATCATCCCCGCTCCCGGCCTGCACCCGCAGGCTGGCGGCGGATTTGTCAGTGGCAGGATCGGAGACCAGCAACACCCGAAGCCGGTTGGGCAGGTCGATGTAGCGGTACTCGCGCTGGTCGAGTTCGCCGCGGATCACGCCCTCGGGCACATGAGGCACCGACGCGCAAGCGGCGAGCAGCAACGCCGCGAGGAAAGGCAGCAGTCGGAGTGACAGGGCGTGCATGCGGGCTCCTCGCGAGGGGAAGGATCAGGACGTGTGCTTGCGGATCAGGAAACGGTACGTGCCGTCGCTTTCCACGGATTCGAGGAGAGCATTGCCGCTCTGCTCGCAGAAGACGCGGAAATCGCGTACCGAGCCGGTATCGGTCGAGAGCACCCGAAGCAGTGCTCCGGGCGGCAAGGCATTCAGGCCTTTCTTCGCCTTGAGCAGCGGCAGCGGACAGGCAAGCCCGCACGCATCTACCTCATGGATGGACTCGTCCATTGCCTTCGCTCTGACCCCCGGAAATCGCGTGCTAGTATAGCCCCCGACCCGCGATGCACTGCGCAGCATCCCGACCTCGACGGGAACGGAATTATTCTCCGCCGCCGCACTCCAAGCAGGTATCGGGCAAGCCCCTTCTCCCAGGATCACACCGCAGTGCTTTTCATGCGCCGCCATCCCCTGATATCGCGCCTGCGACGCACGCTGCTGGTCTCGGCCTTCGCCTTGTGCGCCTCTCCGGCGCCGGCAACCGAGATCGAACTCCCGTCGCTCGGAGACGCCTCCTCGGCGGCGGTATCACCGGTGGTCGAGCGCAAGCTGGGCAGTGCATGGCTGCGCATGTTCCGCGGGCAGGTGAAGACCGTGGAGGACGCGCTCCTCCAGGACTACCTCGAGCAGGTGGTATTCGACCTCGCCACGCACAGCCAGCTGAGTGATGCGCGGCTGAACGTCGTGATCGTCGACAACGAGACCCTCAATGCCTTTGCCGTTCCGGGCGGTGTGGTGGGGCTGAACAACGGGCTTCTGCTGTCGGCGCAGCACGAGGACGAACTCGCCTCGGTGATCGCCCACGAGCTCGCGCACCTGAGCCAGCGCCACTACGCGCGCAGCGTCGAGGAGGCCAAACGAAACGCCGTCCCGAACGCGATCATCCTGTTGAGCTCTCTGGTGCTGGCCGCGACCGCCGGCGGTGGCTCGCAGAGCAGCATGGCCGCGATTGCCGCTGGCCAGTCGGCCATCCAGCAACAACAACTGCGCTTCAGCCGCGACAACGAGCGGGAGGCCGACCGCCTCGGCATGCTCACGCTGGTGGATGCCGGCTACGATCCGAACGGCATGCCCCGGATGTTTTCCCGCATGCTGGAGTCCATGCGCTACAACACGCGCAGGCCGCCGGAGTTCCTGCTCTCGCACCCCGTGACCGAGAGCCGCGTGGCAGACTCCAAGAACCGCGCCCGCAACCACCCGCAGGATGGCAAGCAGGACAGCGCAGACTTCAGCTTCATGCAAGCGCGGGTGAGATTGGGATTCGAGGAAACACCGGGCTATGCGATCAAGCGCTTCCGCGCCGAGATCGCCCGTGACGAAGGCCTCTCACCCGGCAACCGCTACGGCCTGGTACTGGCTCTCACCCGAACCAGCGAGTTCGAAGAAGCACGCCGCGAACTGGCACCTTTGCTGCGCCACTACTCCTCCAACATTCCGGTGTTGATCGCCGCGGCAGAGCTCGACCTCGCGTCGGGCCACATCGGAGATGCAGTGGACCGCCTGCAGAAGCAGCTCGCGCTGAACCCGGGCAATCACCCGCTCACGATGCTGTACGCGGATGCGCTGCTTCGCGCGGGCAAGCCCAAGGACGCCGAGAAACTGCTCGCGGAACACGCGGAGCAGCACCCGGGCGACCCGCAGGTCTGGTACGCACTGGCAGAAACCCATGGTCTGGCGGGAAGCATCCTGGACGTCCACCGCGCCAGGGCCGAGTACTTCATCCTGAACGGGGCGCTCGACCAGGCCGAGAAGCAGCTCGGCTACGCACTCAATCTGGCACGCGAGGACTTCCACGCGAGCGCCGGGATACAGGCACGCATCACGGATATCCGCGACATGCGCCAGGAAATGAAAGACCTCTGAGCCGCGTCGGGGCTCAGGCGTTGCCTTTCACTGCGAGCGCACGCTCCTTCGAGAAATTGACCATCCGCTGCAGCGGCAGCAGCGCCTGATGGCACAACTCGGGTGAGACCAGTACTTCGCCCGTGCCGTGTTCCAGACAGTAGAGCAGGCTCTGGAGGTCGTTCATCGCCATCCACGGGCAGTGCGAGCAACTGCGGCAGGTGGCGCCCTCGCCCGCTGTGGGGGCGATGATGAATTCCTTGTCGGGCACCTGTTTTTTCAACTGGTAGAAGATGCCCTGGTCGGTGGCCACGACGAACTGCCGGTTGGGCAGATTGCGGGCGGCATCGATGATCTGGGTAGTGCTGCCGACGGCGTCCGCGAGCGCAATCACCGCTTGCGGCGATTCCGGGTGCACCAGCACGGCGGCATCCGGGTACACCCGCTTCATGTCCTCGATGCCTTGCGCCTTGAACTCCTCGTGCACGATGCAGGAGCCATCCCAGAGCAGCATGTCGGCGCCGGTTTCGCGCTGCACCCAGGAGCCGAGGTACTTGTCGGGCGCCCAGAGGATCTTCTCGCCGCGCGCGCTCAGATGCTCGACAACATCCAGCGCGATGCTGGAAGTCACGACCCAGTCAGAGCGCGCCTTCACGGCAGCGGAGGTGTTGGCATAGACCACCACGGTGCGGTCCGGATGCTGGTCGCAGAAGGCCGAGAAGAGATCGACAGGGCATCCCACGTCGAGCGAACAGGTTGCCTCCAGCGTGGGCATCAGCACGCGCTTTGAGGGCGTGAGGATCTTGGCCGTCTCGCCCATGAACCGCACCCCGGCAACCACCAGGGTGGTGGCCGGATGGTCGTGGCCGAAACGGGCCATCTGCAATGAATCCGAGACGAAACCACCGGTTTCCTCGGCAAGAGACTGGATGTGGGGGGAGGTGTAGTAATGCGCCACGAGCACGGCGTCCTGCGCCTTGAGGCGCGCCGTGATCCTGGCTTTGTAGTCTGCCACCTCGGCATCGTCCATGACGGTGGGCTGCTTGTTCCGCAGGAAGGCTTTGACCAGCTCCGCCTCGGCCGCCATGTGACCGAGTTGCATGGGATCAGTGGTACTCATCGGCAGAGGCTCTCCCTGCGAAAAGGGCTGCGGAGAATAGCATGCGTCATCTGCGGCTCAGGCCCGGGCCTGCAGCCACGCGGGCACCAGAGACCAGGAGCGGCGCATCTCGGCGCGGCGGGCATCGAGTTCGGGCTCGAAGCGGGCCACGGTACGCCAGAAACGCGGGGAGTGATCCATACGCACGGTATGGCAGAGCTCGTGGAGCAGCACGTGCCGAGCGAGTTCGGGCGTAAGGAAGAGAATCTGGTAGTTGAGGCAGATATCGCCATGCGAGGAGCAACTGCCCCAGCGGGTGCGCTGTGCACGGATGTTCACTTCCCGGTAGACAAGACCGGTTTGCTGCGCGACCTCGGCGAGCATACCGGGAAGGGTCTCGCGCGCACGCCGCATGAGCCACCGCACCAGCGCTCTGCGACAGGCGTCCGCGTCGCTGACATCGCCGCTCAGGACAAGCGTGCGCGGGCCCGACTCCCGCACGCGCGCCGATGATCCCGGCGCATAACGCTGAAGCAGATACCAGGTTTCATCGACAGCCGGCAGGGCGATCGCATCAGGCAGCGAGGGAGAGGGACTGCGAAGCTCGCCTGGGTCTGCGATACCCAGCTGGTCCATCTGCTTGCCCACCCAGCCACGCCAGTCGTTGGCAAGGTTGCGCAGCCATTCGTGCGACACGCCGGGCGGGGTGACCATCACCAGCCCCTCGCGTGGGGTAAGGGTAAGACGCACGCGCCTGCTGCGACGGGAGACGCGTATCCGGTACGGAACGCTGCGTCCGTCGTCCAGGAGAAGCTGAAAGGGCGTATCCGGGCTCATCGATCACACGCGCGAGAACTGCTTGCCGGCATTCTGGACGATGGCGGGGCGGATGCCATCCACCCCGG
>CAIXOY010000593.1 GCA_903921135.1 uncultured Gammaproteobacteria bacterium | reverse complement strand
GCGTAGGCGTGCTTCATGGTTTCGGCGAGGGTGTGGATGTAGGCCGCGCTGTTATGCCCCATGCCCTCGAGCGGCAGGCCGACCAGCACGTTCAGCATCTGCACCAGATGCACGCCGCCGGAGGAGGGCGGTGGCATCGAGACGATATCGAAGCCTTGGAAGCGCCCGCGCACCGGCGCGCGCTCGATCGCGCGGTAGCCGCGCAGGTCGGCGTGGGTGATGAGTCCGCCTCCGCGTTTCATCTCGTTGACAAGTTTGTCTGCCACGGGGCCCCGGTAGAAACCGTCCTCGCCGTGCTCGGCGATCTGGCGAAGCGTCCAGGCCAGATCGCGCTGGCGCAGCACCTCGCCGGGCGCGTAGGGCGTGCCGTCCGGCTTGAACAGATAGCCTTTTGCGGCAGCGTTTCCGAGCAGCCGCTTGCCCCAGGGGCCTGCGAGCAGTTCCGACATGGCGAAGCCCATCGGGAAGCCGTTCTCGGCGAGCGCGATGGCCGGTGCCATCACCTGCGCGCGGCTCAGCCGCCCGTAGGCCTTCTGCGCATGCAGCAGTCCTGCGACCGTGCCCGGTACGCCGGATGCGAGGTGCGTGAGTTGCGATTTCCCCTCGATCACGTTGCCTGCGGCATCAAGGAACATGTCGCGCCGCGCGGCCTTGGGCGCGGTCTCGCGGTAGTCGATGGCGATATCGCGTTTGCCCTTGGCGAGGTGCAGCAGCATGAAGCCGCCACCGCCGATGTTGCCCGCCTGCGGGTAGGTGACGGCGAGCGCGAATCCGGTGGCCACCGCAGCGTCCACTGCGTTCCCGCCATCGGCCAGGATCTGTGCGCCTACGCGGCTGGCTACGACGTCGCTGGAGACCACCATTCCCTCGCGAGAGGGGACGGGTTGGAAGCGTGAGTCATAGCCGATGATCGGCGGGAGGGGTTTTTGCGGTGCTGTCTGTTGCGCCTGCGCGAGTGGCAGCACGCAAAGAAGGACTACGGCGAGGAGCCTGGATGGCAATCTGCTCATGGGAACGCATCCGCAACGGGAACCGGGCCGCATTCTAGCGGCCCGGACCCGTCATGACAGCGGTCGGTGAATCAGGTGCTCTGGCGCAGCGCCTCGATCCGGTCTTCCAGCGAGGGGTGGGTGCGCATCAGCGCGGCCAGCCCGTGCTTGATGTCACCGCTGATGCCGAAGGCCGTCATCGTGGCGGGCAGTTCCTTGGGCATGTCCTGTTCGGCCTGCAGGCGTTGCAGGGCTGCGATCATCGCGCCCTTGCCCGCAAGACGCGCACCGGCTTCGTCGGCGCGGAACTCGCGGCGGCGGCTGAACCACATCACCACCATCGAGGCCAGCAGCCCGAGCACGATCTCGGCGACGAAGGTCACGATGTAGTAGCCGATACCGAGCCCGCGCTCGGTCTTGAACACCACGCGATCGACCGTGTGGCCGATGATCCGTGCGAAGAACATCACGAAGGTGTTCACCACGCCCTGGATAAGCGACAGAGTGATCATGTCGCCATTGGCGACGTGGCCGATCTCGTGGGCCAGCACCGCGCGGATCTCGTTGCGGTCAAAGCGCGCGAGGAGGCCGCTGCTCACCGCGACGAGCGCGGCATTGCGGTTCCAGCCCGTGGCGAAGGCGTTGGATGCTTCCGAGGGGAACACCCCCACCTCGGGCATGCCGATGCCTTCCTGCTCGGCAAGCTGCGCCACCGTCTGCACCAGCCAGCGCTCGCCTTCCGTGCGCGGTTCTGTGATCAGTTGCGTGCCCGTGGAGCGTTTGGCCATCCACTTGCTCATGAACAGCGAGATGAGCGAGCCGGACATGCCGAACACGGCGCAGAAGACGAGCAGGGCAGAGAGGTTAAGGTCTACCCCGTTCTGCGCCATGATCGAATTGAAGCCGAGCAGGTTCAGCGTGACGCTCGCCAGGGCGAGCACCGCGAGGTTGGTGAGCAGGAAGAGACCGATGCGCATCATGACGTCACAACTCCGTTTAGTTACCGCGAGGCTTAGAGTGGGGGCGTGGCCGGAAGTTTCAAGGGCTTTGCGGAGGCGGTGCCGGCGTTTCACATTCCTCCGGGGTGGTTACGATGGGGTTCAGCACCTCGACCACCGGATAGTCACCCGCCTCGGCCTCGAAGCCGACGATCTCGCCCCGCAGATCGAAATCCCGCAGGTTCACTTCCACCAGTTCGTTCATCGCCACATCCCGGTGTTCGGTGCGGAACAGCCCGGGTACGTGGCTGCCGTCCAGCCACTCGCCGTTCCGGCCCAGGTAATGCCCGTTCTGGTTGCGGATAACGAAGATGGTCTTCACGGTGGCGATTCCTCCTCCAGATAGGGTTCGAGCAGGGCGGTGGTGACGCGCTTCACGTCCGTGAGCGTGCGCCTGGAGCGCGAGCCGGCCTGGTTCACAACCACCAGCAGCAGAGCGTGCGTGAGCTCGAGGTACGCCCGTGCGAGGCGCCCCAGGCCGGTGCTGCTGCCCTTCAGCCCGTATCGGCCGAACACTTTCGACATCCGCTCGATCACCAGCGCATCGTGGCGCTGGTCGAGTTCGCGCAGTTCCGGGATCGAGAACATCGCCTGCACCAGGTGCAGGATGCCGCGCTGCTCGCGGTACACCACGAGTTGCCGCTCCACGAGGCGATCCACGAACTGGGGCAGCCCAAGCTCTCCCAGCGGCCAGGCTTCGACCTCATCCAGCGAGCGTTCGACCTCGCGCAGCCAACGCTCCGCCATCGCGTGGAGGATGGCGTGCTTGTTGGGGTAATAGTGGTAGAGCGTGCCTACCGAGATCCCGCTGCGGCGCGCGATCAGGATGGTGGTGAGGGTGTCGAGGCCGACCTCCTCCAGCAGTTCAGCACTGACCTGCAGGATCTGCTGGGCGCGCGCTAGCGAGCGTTGCTGCAGGGGTTCGCGTCGCGGGCTGAGCGTCCGGTCGCGGCGGGCCGGGGCGGCGGTCTTCATGCGCGTGCAGTTGCCTCCTGGGCCGCGCCGGCTGTTGCGGCGCGGGCGCATTCTAGGTTCGGCGGTGGGCAGGCGCCAGCGTGCAGTGCGGTGTCTCTCACAGACGGTCCTTCATCGCATACCACAGCATTCCGGCGACGAGGCCCGGGTAGCGGAGCAGTGTGCCGCCGGGGAACACGGGGGTGGGGATCTTCGCCATCACGTCGAAGCGCTCGGCAGTGCCGGAGACGGCCTCTGCGAGCAGCTTTCCCGCCAGCGTGGCGGTCGGGATGCCGTGACCCGAGTAGCCGAGTGCATAGAACACATTGTGCGGCAGGCGCCCGAAGGCGGGCATGCGTTTCAGCGTGATCGCGAGCGTGCCGCCCCAGCCGTAGTCGATGCGCGTACCGGCGAGTTGCGGGTAGATCTCGAGCATGTGGCGCCGCACGAAGGAGCGGATATCCGCCGGAAAGCGGGGGCTGTAGTTCTCGCCGCCGCCGAAGAGCAGGCGCCGGTCGCGGGAGAGTCGCCAGTAGTTGATCACGAACCGCGAGTCCTGCATGCCCAGGTTCTGCGGGTTGATGCTTGCCGCCGTCGCCTCGTCGAGCGGCTCGGTGGCGATGATGAAGTTGTTGATGGGCATGATCTTGCCCGCGACGCGGGGTTCGAGACCGCCGAGATAGCCGTTGCAGGCCAGCACCACGTGAGCGGCATCGACCTCGCCCTGCGCCGTCCGGACGCGCACACGATCCTTGCCCGCGTACGACAACACCCGTGATCCCTCGTGCATGCGCACGCCTGCATCGTGTGCAGCAGCGGCCAGGCCTAGCGCGTAGTTCAGCGGGTGCAGGTGCAGCGAGCCTTCGTCCAGCAACCCGGCCTTGAACACTTCGCTCCCGCTCAGCGCGCGGGCCTCCTCGCGCGGCACAAAGCGCATGCGCTCGTAACCGTAGTTGCGGGACAGGTGCTCGATCTCCCGGCGGCCGTCAGCTTCGTCGCGGGCCTTCCAGCCCAGGTGCAGTATCCCCGGCGCCACATCGCAGTCGATGCGGTGGCGCTCGATCAGCTCGCCCACCAGTTGCACCGCCTCGAGGCCCAGATCCCAGAGGAGTTTCGCGTGCCCCGTGCCGAGCTGTTGTTCGAGTTCTGACTGCGGGCGGCGCTGGCCAGTGCCCACCTGCCCGCCGTTGCGCCCGGAGGCGCCCCAGCCAATGCGCTCGGCCTCGAGCAGCACCACCTCGTAGCCGCGCTCGCGCAGGTGCAGCGCGGCCGACAGCCCCGTGTAGCCTCCGCCGATCACGCAGACATCGGCCCGTACGTGGCCGTGGAGCGGCGCGAAGGCGAGCTCACGATTGGCCGTCGCCGCGTAGTAAGAGGCCACATGTCCCCAGCTGCCCATGGTCAGGTCTCCGTGAGGCGGCCGGCTTGCAATCCGCCGGAGGCCTCTTTAAACTGAACAATAATTCGATTTAAGTCGAATCTTAATTCGGTTTATGGCGCCATGCAACGGGCCGCATCGAAGACAACCAACGCAACACCAAGTGACAAACATGGATACCGTTCACAAGTGGCTTCTGGACAACCGCATCTCCGAGGTGGAGGTACTGGTCCCCGACATGACGGGCAATGCCCGCGGCAAGTTCATCCCCGCCGACAAGTTCATCAAGCAGGACAACCCGCGCCTGCCTGAGGGCATCCTCGCGCAGGCCGTGAACGGGGATTACCCCGACGACTACTGGGAACTCCTCGACCCGCGCGACCGCGACATGAACCTGCGCGCAGACCCCAACACCATGCGCCTGGTGCCGTGGGCGAACGAACCCACCGCACAGATCATCCACGACTGCTACGACATGGACGGCAACCTCCACCCGCTCTCCACCCGCAGCGTGCTGCGCCGCGTGCTGGCGCTCTACGAGAAAGACGGGTTGAAGCCGGTGGTCGCACCCGAGGTCGAGTTCTACCTCGTGAAGAAGAACATCGATCCCGATTACGAACTCGAGCCGCCGATCGGCCGCTCGGGGCGTCCGGAATCCGCGCGCCAGTCCTATTCCATCGACGCGGCCAACGAATTCGATCCGATCATCGAGGACATGTACCGCTTCTGCGAGCAGCAGAAACTCGACCTGGACACGCTGATCCACGAGGCCGGCGCAGCACAGCTCGAGGTGAACTTCCTGCACGGCGACGCCCTCGAGTTGGCCGACCAGGTCTTCACCTTCAAGCGCACGATGCGCGAGACCGCGCTGCGTCATAACGTCTACGCGACATTCATGTCGCGCCCGATGGCAAAAGAGCCGGGCAGCGCCATGCACATCCACCAGAGCGTGGTGCGCATGGACGACGGCACCAACATCTTCGCTCACCCCGACGGGCAGGACACACAGCGTTTCCTGCACTACATCGGCGGCTTGCAGAAATACGTGCCGCTGCTGATCGCCCTCTTCGCGCCCAACGTGAACGCCTATCGTCGCTTCACACGTGAGATCGCCGCACCCATCAGCCTGCACTGGGGCTATGACAACCGCACCACGGGTTTCCGCGTGCCGGAGAGCGATTTCCGCAACCGCCGTGTCGAGAACCGCTTCGCCGGCGCCGATGCCAACCCCTACCTTGCGATCGCGGGCACGCTGGTGGCCGGTTACCTCGGCATGAAGCAGAAACTCGACCCCACCGATCCCTATCCTGGCAATGCCTACCAGGAGGAAATCACCATCGCTCGTTCGCTTGAGGAAGCACTGCGCACCATCGACGAAGACGACGCGGTGGTCGACATCCTCGGAGAGAACTTCATCCGCGCTTACCGCTCCGTGAAACTCACCGAGTACGAGGCCTTCAACCGCACCATCAGTTCCTGGGAGCGCGAGCATCTCCTGCTGAACGTCTGAGGTTTAAGGACCGTAATCCCTTCGCGAGGGCCTGCGTCGCTACAATGCGGCGTCGGGCCCCGTCGGCCCGGCCATCACAGCCCGGAGCCCAGATGTCTGACATTCGCCCTGCCGCCACGGTGGTGTTGCTGCGCGACGCGCCGGACGGTCTGCACGTGTTGCTGCTGCGCCGCAACTCAACGCTGGGCTTCGCGGCCGGGCAGTGGGTGTTTCCCGGTGGCCGGGTGGACGACGCTGAAATTGCCGCGACCCCCGACGCGATTTCCGCCGCCCGGCTCGCCGCTGCCCGAGAGACGCAGGAAGAAGCCCAGATCCGGATCGACTCCTCCGATGAGCTCGTTTTCCATTCCCACTGGACCACGCCTCCGGTGATGCCCAAACGGTATGCCACCTGGTTCTTCGTTTGCCGCGCGCCGGCCGAGGACACCGTGACGGT
>CAIXOY010000592.1 GCA_903921135.1 uncultured Gammaproteobacteria bacterium | reverse complement strand
CGCGGCTCACCAACGACACCGAGGCGGTGAAGGATTTCTACCTGAACGTGCTCGGCGTGTTGGTGGCGAACAGCGCGCGCGTGATCGGCATGGCCATCGCCATGTTGCTCCTCGACTGGCGGCTGGCGATTCCCTGCCTCGTGTTCCTGCCGCTCGCACTCACGGTGATGTGGTTTTACCAGAGGGCCAGCGGACCACGTTTCCGCGCGGTGCGTGCTGCGCTGGCGCAGATCAACGCCAATCTGTCGGAGAGCATAGGCGGCATCCGCGTGGTGCAACTCACGCGGCAGCTCGGCCGCTTTGGCGAACGTTTCGAGGAACAGAGCCGCACGCATTACCACGCGCGTATGGCCTCGCTGAAGCTGGATGCGCTGTTGCTCCGGCCCATGGTGGATGTACTGCTGCAGTGCTGCATGGCGGCGCTGGTGCTGTGGTTCGGCACGCGGGCGTTGGGCGGCGGCGTGGAGATCGGCGTGATCTACGTGTTCGTGAATTACCTCGGCCGTTTTGGCGAGCCGGTGGTGGATGTCACGCATCGCTTGAGCATGCTGCAGAACGCGATGGTCTCGGCGAGCCGCGTGTTCGAGCTCTGCGACCGCAGTGATGCACGAGCCTTGCGCGATAGCGGCCCGGTTCCCGCCGACACACGGCTCTGCGCGCGCGGGCTCGGCTTTGCGTATGAAGGCGGCGAACAGGTGCTGCACGACATCGATTTCGATCTTGCGCCCGGGCGTTTTCTGGCGCTGGTCGGCCCTACCGGCAGCGGCAAGAGCACGCTCGCGGGGCTGCTGCTGCGCTTTCACGAGGCGCAGCAAGGCACGCTCACGATGGGTGGCGTGCCGCTGTCGGAGATCGCGGATGCGGACTTCCACCGGCTGGTGGCGTACGTGCCGCAGGATCCGTTCCTTTTGGCGGGCAGCCTTGCCTCGAACATCGATTTCGGTTTCGGCGCGAGCCGCGAACAGATCGAAGAAGCGGCGAAGCGCGTGGGGCTTGCGCCGTTCGTGAGCAGCCTCGTTCTTGGGCTAGACACGCCCGTGGGGGAGCGCGGCAGCGCGCTCTCTGCCGGGCAGCGCCAGCAGGTGATTCTGGCCCGCGCGCTGCTGCGCAAACCCGCCGTGCTGGTGCTGGACGAAGCCACCGCCAGCATCGACAGCGGCACCGAAGCACTTCTGCAGGAAGCACTTCATGCCCTTAAAGGCGAGGTCTCGATGGTGATCATTGCGCACCGGCTCTCGACCCTGCGCGAAGCCGACGAGATCCTGGTGCTGGCCCGTGGGCGCCTGCAGGAACGCGGCACTCACGATGCGCTTATTGCGCGGGGCGGGTTGTATCGAAGGTTGTGGGAGTTGCAGAGGATGGAGGCAGGGGGGCGAGGGTAGAGGTTCCGATTCCCGCGCTGAAAGAGACGGCTCAACGTGGGTGAGGATCGGCAACCCTGATCGGCAGATAGCGCTTCCGAAGGGATCAGTTCTCTTTGTTATTCAACGTGATCCGCTTGCCATGAGACCGGCGGTGAACATCGCCTCTGGTCTGGTCATCCCCGCCCTCAAGCCCGCCGCGCAGATTTCGAGGAACGGGCCGCAGTGTTTCCTTCCAGCCAGCGCTTGATGCGATTCGCATCGCCAAGCGGCGTCAGCTTTCCCTGCGAGTTCAACAGCACCATCACCAGCGGGCGGTTGCCCACGCGGGTCTTCATGACGAGGCAACGGCCGGCTTCGCTGGTGTAGCCGGTCTTGCTGAGTTCGATATCCCAGGAACCACCGCGCACAAGTCGGTTCGTGTTCACGAAATCGAGCGAATAGCGCGGCTGGGGAAAGCTCACGGTGCGCTGCGCCGTGGTGGTGAACTCGCTGATCAGGCGGTAACGGCTCGCTGTCTGTGTCATCAGCACCAGATCCCCAGCCGAGGACACGTTCCCGCTCGAGAGGCCCGTGGTATCGGCGAAATGCGTGTGGCGCATCTTGAGTTCTGCGGCCTTGCGGTTCATGGCCGCGATGAAGGCCGTGCGTCCACCGGGGTAATGGCGCCCGAGCGCAGAGGCAGCCCGGTTCTCGGAGGACATCAGCGCGAGTCTCAGCATCTCCTTGCGGGACTGCCGGGTGCCGATACGCAGCCGCGAGTAGGTTCCCTTCAGGTGATCGATATCTTCTTTCGAGATGCTGAGCATCTCGTCCATCGGCTGCTTGCCGTCCAGCACTACCATCGCCGTCATCAGTTTGGTGATCGAGGCGATGGGTGCGGTGTTGTTGGGGTTCTTGGCGTAGAGCACCTTGCCGGTCTGCGCGTCGTAGACCACGGCCTGGGTTGACTCGAGCTGCAGGCGTTTCGGGTCGGGGAGCTTGGGCTGGGCAATGGCCAGCGACGCGGGGAGCAGCGCCAAAAGCGCAATGATCCGGAGCCCCTGGCGAAGCAAGGGATGGGAGCCGTGATACATCGTTGTCCCCGATCGGAAAAAGGTCTTTCAGAAGCCTAATCCATGATCCGGGATTCGGCCAGCCAAGATGAGCGTCGGAGCTGTTTTGTTTCCCGAGGCGAAAAAGCGGTTCATGCGCTGAGGCGCTTGGCGGATTCGTGTGGGAGGAAGAATGGCGCACCCGAAGGGATTCGAACCCCTGACCTCTGCCTCCGGAGGGCAGCGCTCTATCCAGCTGAGCTACGGGTGCTGGAACTCGTGAACGTCGCGGGCATGGCCCGCTCCTGCGTGCGACCTGACTGGTCGCGGGCATGGCCCGCTCCTACGGATGTGCGCCGACGTGGCGGGCTTTATCAGCGGACTGAATCATAACCGCCACCCCCGCGAAGCGTCCACGCCAATCACCGTGTGTGGCTGTTTCCGCGCTGCGGGCTGTCGCTATAATCGCCGCCGCCGAAGACCAAACGTCGTGGTCCTTCGTACAACCGCCACAGTCCGGAGGATCCACACGTGTCGATCAAGCGCAGCATTCTGTTGGTAGCCGCCGGCGTCCTCGCCGTTTCCGCGAGCCTCGGCACCCAGGCCCAGACCGACCGCGAGAAAGCCATCGCCGAACGCATAAAGCCCGTGGGTGAACTCTGCATCGAAGGCAAAAGCAACTGTGCGGCGCCCGCACCGGCAGTAGCGGCAGGGCCCCGCACGGGCGAGCAGGTGTATGGGGCCGCGTGTGTCGCGTGCCACTCGGTGGGCGTTGCAGGTGCACCCAAGTTTGGCGTTGCTGCGGAATGGGCGCCCCGGATCGCTCAGGGCGAGGACACATTGGTAACTCATTCGATCAACGGCATTCGCGGCATGCCCCCGCGCGGCACCTGCGGTACCTGCTCGGATGAGGAAATCCGCAATGCCGTGAGGCACATGGTTGCCGCTGCCCAGTGAGCCGTGTCCGGGCCGGGGCGCTCACCTCGGCCCCGTCGCACTTCTTTTTTTGCTGCGCGCGCATTAGAAAAATCTCCCGGAGTTGCCTATAACTGTTCCTCACCGGTGCGCGTGTCGCGCGCCGGACCGAGTCACAGCAGAGCATCCGCATGGAACTGCCACCGGCAGACAGCCCCATCCGCGTCCTCCTGATCGATGCCGATCCGGCGGAATATGCGTTGGTCGGCACGCTGCTGGATGCGGTGGGCCACACCACCTATGAGCTCACGTGGTGCCGCCGCTTCGAGCACGCGGCCGACGCCATCGCCGCAGATCTCCACGACGTCATTCTTCTCGACTTCCAGGCCGACCAGCAGTCGGCGCACGCCTTGCTGCTGAAGGCCGTGCAACAGGGCTGCCCCCGGCCGATCATTGTGATGACCGCCGAGATGGACCCCGGCGTGGACCGCGAGGCGGTACGCGGCGGGGCCTCGGACTATCTCCAGAAGGGCCGCATCGATTCGCAGGTGCTTGAGCGCTGCATCCGTTACGCCATCGAGCGCAAGCAGTCCGAGCGCAAGCTCGCGCGCCTGGCCCACTACGACCCGCTTACCAATGTGCCCAACCGTATCCTGTTCCGTGACCGCCTCGGCCGTGCCGTCGAGCGCGCCAAGCGCGGGCAGCAGACGGTGGCGCTGTTCTTCGTGGACCTCGACGGCTTCAAGCAGATCAACGACACCATGGGCCACGACGCGGGCGATGCGCTGATCCGCGCGGTGGCCGAACGGCTCGCTGCCTGCGTACGCAAGAGCGACTCCGTGGCCCGCATCGGCGGTGACGAGTTCACGCTGATCCTCGAGGACATCTCGACGACGGGCGACATCGTCAACGTGGCGCGCAAGGTGATCGAGGTCATCTCCAAGCCCGTGCCCTTCGGCTCGCAGCAGCTCTTCGTGGGCGCGAGCATCGGCATCGCCGTCTACCCGGAGGGTGGCGAGGACATCGACACTCTCCTCAAGCACGCCGACATGGCGATGTATCAGGCCAAGGGTCTGCGCGGCAGCGCCTACCGCTTCTACACCGAGAAGATGAACGTCGAGGCCACCAACCAGATGTATCTGGAGGCGGATCTGCGACGGGCGTTGCGCCGTGGCGAGTTCGAACTCTACTACCAGCCCCGCATCGCGCTCGGCGACGAGCGCATTGCGGGCGTCGAAGGTCTGCTCCGCTGGAATCACCCGGTGCGTGGCCTCGTGAAGCCCTCGGAGTTCATCCCCCTCGCCGAGGAAGTGGGCCTCATCGTGCCGATCGGGTACTGGGCCATCCACCAGGCCTGCCAGGACATCCTTGCGATGGACGCGCAGGGCATGGAGCCCATCCACCTGGCGGTGAACCTTTCGTTCCGGCAGTTCCTGGACGAGAAATTCGTCCAGACCGTGAGCAACATCATTGCCGATGCGGGTATCGACCCGTGGCGGCTGGAGTTCGAGCTGACCGAGACGGCGATCATGTCGAACGTCGAGGACACGGAGCGCTGCATGCAGGTGATCCGCGCCCTGGGTCCCACCTTCTCGCTGGATGATTTCGGAACGGGCTATTCCTCGTTCGCGCACATCCAGCGCCTGCCGATCGGCGCGCTCAAGATCGACCGCAGCTTCGTGAGCCAGGTGAACCTGCGTCCGGACGACGCCACCATCGTGCGCGCCATCATCAACCTCGCACACGGTCTGGGGCTCAAGGTGATCGCCGAGGGTGCTGAAACCCGCGAGCAGGTGCAGTTCCTGCGTGAACACGGTTGCGACCAGGTGCAGGGGTACTACTACTCCACGCCGGTGCGATTCGAGGACTTCACGAACCTCATGCGCGACGACATCAAGGCCGTTGGCTGATCGGCATACTCGCCTCGCGTGCCGCTGCATGACACGGCATAACGCTCTCTCCCAACCTGTAACCCAGTGCTTCCGCCAGATCCGCGCCCAGCAGGGCATCGCGCCCGTCGAGATCCGCGATGCTGCGTGCCACGCGCAGCACGCGATGGCAGGCGCGCGCCGATAGCCCCCAGCGCTGTGCGGCATTCGCCAGCAACGCCCTGTCCGTGTCGGCCAGTGCCGCGTGGTGTTCGAGTTCCTTGCCTGCGAGCGCGCTGTTGACGCACGCCTGCCGCTGCAACTGACGCACACGCGCGGACAGCACCCGGGCCCGCAGATCCGCGCTGGTGATGGACGCTGTTCCATCCTCGGGCTCCAGCAGCGCGGGCCCCGGCCGCGAAACCTCGACGCGCATGTCGAAACGGTCCAGCAGCGGCCCGGAGATGCGATCGCGATAGCGCTGCACCTGATCCGGTGTGCACCGGCACTCCCTGAATCCGGACCCCAGATAGCCGCACGGACAAGGGTTCATCGCCGCCACCAATTGCAGCCGTGCCGGGTAGCGGGTACGCCGCAGGGCACGCGCCACCACTATTTCGCCGGACTCCAGAGGTTCTCTCAGCAATTCGAGGTGGCGCCGCGGCCACTCGGGCAGTTCGTCCAGGAACAGCACGCCGTGATGCGCGAGGCTGATCTCGCCCGGGCGCGGATTTCCGCCTCCGCCTACCAGTGCCGCGCCCGATGCTCCGTGGTGAGGCGCGCGGAAGGGGCGCTCGTTTCCGCCGGGAACAGCCTCGCCCATGCCAGCCACCGAGCGTATGGCAGCCACTTCGAGCCATTCCGCCGTCGAGAGCGGCGGCAGGATCCCCGGGAGCCGTGTCGCGAGCATCGTTTTGCCCGTGCCCGGCGGCCCGCAGAACAGCAGGTTGTGGCCGCCCGCAGCGGCGATCATCAATGCGCGCTTGGCGTGCGATTGCCCCCGCACGTCCGAGAGATCGGGCACCGGGCGTGCGAGTTCGTCCGGCAAGGGACGCTGCGGGTCGATCAGTGACTGACCGCCGAGATGCGCGCACACCGCAAGAAGGTGTGGCGCGGGAATTACCGCCGCCCCCGGTACACGCGCGGCCTCCGGCGCATTGGCGGACGGAAGCACCAGCGTGCGGCCGGCCCGCTTGCATGCAAGTGCCGCGGGAAGGCAGCCGGTGACAGGCCGCAGTTCCCCGTCGAGCGCGAGTTCACCGAGGAACTCGAAGCCCTCGAGGTGCCGTGGATCGAGTTGCCCGGAGGCCGCCAGCACGCCGAGAGCGATGGCGAGATCGAAGCGCCCGCCCTCTTTGGGCAGATCGGCGGGCGCCAGGTTCACTGTGAGCCGGCTCTGCGGAAACTCGAAGTGCGCGTTGATGATGGCGCTGCGCACGCGTTCACGGCTTTCCCGAACGGCTGTTTCGGGAAGACCGACCAGCGTGATGCGGGGCAAGCCCCCCGAGAGATGGACTTCGGCGCGCACCAGAGGTGCATCGATGCCGATGCTGGCGCGGGTGATGACGGTGGCGTAGGACATGCTTCCCTCCCTGGAGGCTGTCGATCGGCGAGCGCGGCGTCCTGCCGCGTGAAGCGAGTGTAGGCGCGAGGGCATCTGCCCGTCATCTGCCTTCGCTGCCTGGGGTCTTGGACCAGCAGGCTTTTGTCGCGCGCATGGCGCGCTCCCACAATCCGTGGGAGGGGGCCATGCCCCCGACGAGGATTCCCCCGGGCAGTCTTGTGGGAGGGGGCCATGCCCCCGACTGCTGCTGTGCCAGTGTGCTGTCGCGCGCGCCTGCACAAGCCGATGGCTATTCACTCCCCGACCGCGTACCGTGTCGCATGAACTCCCCCCTGCAGACGCGCATCGACACCCACCAGTTCGGGGGTGTGGACTACCACATCCGTTGCCTCGTGGACGGCAACCAGTTCGACGACCCTGAGGGCGTGGCCGAGGCGCTGGGCATCTCGCCCGCGAGCTGGCCCTTCTTCGGGATGCGCTGGCCTTCGGGTCTGTTGCTGGCCGATCTGGTGAGCAGGCTGGTGCTGGGTGGCGGGAGGATGCTCGAGCTCGGTTGCGGGCTGGGTATCGCGAGCCTGGTCGCCAACGCACGCGGCGCCGATATCCTCGCCACCGACTACCATCCGATGGCCGCGGATTTCCTCCGCGACAACAGCACACGCAATGCGCTGTTCCCCACGCCCTTCCAGCGCCTCGACTGGCGCGATGCGCAACCCGCGCTGGGGCTCTTCGACATCATCATTGGCAGCGATCTGCTTTATGAGCCGGATCATCCTGCGCTGCTCTCGGCCTTCCTCGCGCGCCACAGTCACGCCGGCACGCGCGTGATCATCGTCGACCCGCGCCGTACCCGGCACGTGCGCTTCCGCCGGCGCATGGAAGAGGAAGGTTTCTGTTCGCAGAGCGAGGCGAGCACGGCCGCGCAGCTTGCGGACTTCGGGTTCAGGGGAGTGATACAGCGCTTCGACGGATTCGTGCCGCCGATCGCGGCCTGATCAGGCGTTGCGGTTGCCATCCTGCGCGGTGAGCTGCTCCTGCAGCCGCGCGAGTTCCGTTTCCAGATGTTCCAGTTGCGCCCGCGTGCGCTCGAGTGTTTCGAGCTGCGCATCGAACTGTTCGCGCGTCACCAGATCGAGCCTCGCGAAGACGTTCTGCACGATGGCGTTCAGGCTCTGCTGCATGTCTTCCCGCGAGCGGGCATCGCTCACGAAGCGGCCCAATTGCTCGCCAAGGCTGCGAATGAGGTTGTCGTTGATCATCGGCGAGCCCGTGTCTGGAAGGTGGTGAAGGCCGCCGCATTCTAAACCACGCCCTGCACCTCGCCGCACCCTGAAAAAGCGCACCGATGTGGTGCGGGCGCGTTGCAATCGCGGCGCGCCTTGGGGCGAAACCGGCGCGCAATACGCGTTTTAACCCCTGATCTGCGCGGAAAACCCGCGTTGGCACACTCGCTGCAAAGAGGCTTTCGGGCCCCTGCCGCACGAGCGGCACAGGCACCCCGCAAACCACATCGCATCGGAGACGCACATGAAATCGATCCTTTCCGCCATTGCCGGCGCCACCGCACTCACCGTCCTCGCCGCCAGTGCACAGGCCGAGGACACCTACACTGCCAACGTGATGCTCGCCTCGGACTACGTCTTCCGCGGCATCTCGCAGACCCAGGAGCGTGGCGCCATTCAGGGTGGCTTCGATGCGCTGCTCGACAACGGCATTTACGCCGGCGTGTGGGCCTCCAACGTCAACTTCGACACCGGGGCGACCGGTACCAGCAGTGAGGTCGACTACTACGGTGGCTACACCGGAGCGCTGGGCTGCGACGGCTGCAGCTACAAAGTCGGTTTCATCTACTACCGCTATGAGGGCGACACGAAGTACGACTACATCGAGGCGGCCGGTGCGCTCACCTTCGGGGGGCTCACGGTTGG
>CAIXOY010000591.1 GCA_903921135.1 uncultured Gammaproteobacteria bacterium | reverse complement strand
GCCGCCTACGAGATGGCACGACTGCGGATGCAGGCCGCCTCTCGCGCGCTGGCGCCGTTCTTCGAGGAATACGATGTCTTCGTCGATGCCACCATGGCGCACCCACCCGCACGCATCGGCGAATGGGCACTGCCGCGGCCGGTGGAGGCCGGGATCCGGCTCTTCGCACCCGTGGCGCCGCGCGGCCTGATGCTGAAGGCGCTGGAGCATTTCTCGGCCGAGGCCCTGGAACGCACCGCGAACACGATGATCTTCAACATGAGCGGGCAGCCCTCCATGAGCGTGCCGCTCGCGTGGAGCAGCACCGGGATGCCCAACGATGTGAAGCTGCTCTGGAGCAACGAGGGCCTGCCTATCGGTGTGCAGTTCACCTCTCGTTACGGCGATGAGGCCACGCTGTTCCGGCTTGCCGCACAACTCGAAATGGCGCGCCCCTGGCGCGACCGCGTACCGCAGGAACCCGCGTAGCGGTCCGTGCTGACATTTGCCGATGTGGGAGCGGGCCATGCCCGCGACAATCACTCCCGGGCAGCCGCCGCCAGACGCGCATAAAGCCCGCGCAGCGCCTCTGCATCGCGCTGCACCATTGCCTTGACCTGCAGGCCGGTCTCGAAACGCCCGGGCGCGACACCTGGCGAACTCCAGCGCACCTTGACCCCGACGCGCGCGTGCCTGCCCGGGTCATCGGGCGTGGAGCAATCGACCAGAAGATCCATCGCCAGCCCGTCGCGCAGCGCCTTCGCCCCCTCGAGACGCAAGCCGGAATCGGAGAGATCGAGCAGGCGGCCGATCTCCTCGCGGGTTTCGGTGTCGAGCACTGGCACCCGGGCGCGCGGGCGGCGGCGCGCGCTGGTGCGGCGCGCAGCGCCTTGGGCCTCTTGCGCCACAGGCTCGGGTGCGGGCGCTGCGGCGGGCTTCCGGGTGGTGCGCTTGGCCATGACGGTTACTCCTTGCTGATCTTCTGACCATAGCGCAGAAGTCGCGCGCACGGCGAGAGCCCGATCAGCCGCGGTTCAGATAACCGGTCAGCGGATCCCCGCCGCGATAGGAGCCCAGCGCGTCGATGAACAGGTGGAACAGCTCGGCCTGCGAGGAGACGTCGAGCTTCGCGTAACTGTGCTTGCGGTGGAGCTTCACGGTCTCGGGCGAGATGCGCAGCCGCTCGGCGATCGACTTGGTGGAGTGGCCGCGCAGCAGCAGCTGTATGACCTCGGACTCGCGCTCGGTGAGGAAATCCCGCCCGAAGAACTTGAGCGCGGAATCGAGTTGCGTGGTGAGCGCGGGGTTTGCGCCGGCAGCCGGCGCACCGTGGCGATGCAGCGCCTCTTCGACCAATGGCCGGAAATCCTGCAACAGCCGGTGCTGCGCCGCGCTGAAACGCGCCTGTGCCCCGCGCACGCCGAGCGAAAGATGCACGCAGGCACCGCGCTCGAGTGGTACCAGATAGCCGATTTCGTCGGCGATGCCGGTGCGGGCGAAGTGCAGCCGGCAGTACTCGGAGGAACGGAAAGCGCTGGGCGCGAGTTGCCGGAGCCGGTAGCAGCCGGGCGCGACGCCGTCGGCGAAGGCACGGTAGAAGGGGTCGAGCAGGTAGGCACCCTTCAGGTAGGTGGCGAGGTTCTCGGCGGATTGCGGCCCGGCGCTCACATCGTGCAGCAGTTCGGGCGCCTGGCCGCTGCGGTAGAGCACCACCATGACGTCGTCTGCGAGCACCAGCGCGCGCAGCACACCCACCAGTTCCCGCACCAGCGCCGGCGTGCCCGCATGCCGCAAGACGCCGGCAAGCGCAGCGCCAAGCGCGGAAAAATCAGGGCTGCTGTCTTTCAACGCGACGCGTCCGTTCCGGCTGCTGAAGGGCTCCCGCACCTTACGTGAAGCGCGGCACAAGCGCCACGCGAACCCGCGCCCGTTGCCGGTGCGCGCCGGGGCAGCCGCGAGACACCACGATGCGTTAGGCTCCGATTTCCGCGCCACCCCATGAGGACTCTCCGACGATGCCCGCCTGCCTGCGTCCCCTGCTCCTTTTCCTGTGGCTCGCCGCGCCCACGGCCTTTGCGGGCTCCGCCCCGCTCGCCGCGCTCTTCGCGGACTACGACACGGCCTATCTGGAACTGAACCCCCACGATGCCACCAGCCGCGGAGATGCCCGCTTCGACGACCGCCTCGAGGACGGCATCAGCCCCGCGTACCTCGGCCGCGAAAGCAAGGTGGTGGGGACATTCCTCGCGCGGCTGGACGCCATCGACCGGAGCACGCTCTCGCCACGCGAACAGGTAAGCGCAGACACCTTCCACTTCACGCTCGAACTGCTGCGCGACCGCCACGCCGGCGGCTTTGCCCGCGCGCAATCGCTGATGCCCATGAGCCAGTTCAACGGCATGCACATCGAATTGCCGCAACTCGGCTCCGGCAGCGGCATACAGCCTTTCGTGAGCACCGACGACCACCGCCGCTGGCTCGCGCGTGCCGGGCAGTGGCCGGCCTGGGCGGATCAGGCCATCGCCAACATGCGCTCCGGCATGAAAGAGGGCGTGGTGCTCCCGCGCGTGGTGGCCGAGCGGCTGTTGCCGCAACTCGCCGCACACGTGGTGGATGCGCCGGAAAAAAGCGTGTTCTGGGGCCCGGTGGCGAAGCTCCCCGCGACTGCCGAGGGCAAGGCGCTGGAGGCGCAGTACCGCGAGCTCATCAGCGCGCGCATCGTGCCGACCTACCGCAAACTCCGTGATTTCGTCGCATCGGAATACCTGCCCGCCACGCGCGCGAGCGTGGGCCGCAGCGCACTGCCCAAGGGCGCCGAGTGGTACGCGCTCGACATCCGCCAGCACACCACGCTGCGCCGGGATGCGGAGCAGATCCACGCGATCGGTCTGGAGCAGGTGAAGCTGCTGCACGCCGAAATGGAAAGCGTGCGCGATCGCCTCGGCTACAAGGGCGATCTCAAGACTTTCTTCGCGGCCGTGCGGGAGGATCCGCGCTGGCTGTTCGCCGACGAGAAGACCGCCCTCGCCGCCTTCAGCGACATGAAATCCCGCGTGCGCGGGCAACTGCCCACGCTCTTCGGACGTCTGCCGAAAGCCGACTACGAGGTGCGCCCCGTGGAGGCATATCGTGCGGCATCCGCCGCGGGTGGCTCCTACCAGCGGCCCGATGCCGCCGGCAAACGGCCGGGGGTGTTCTATCTGAACACCTCGGATCTCTCACGCACGCCGACCTTCGAACTGGTATCGCTCTCGCTGCACGAGGCCGAGCCCGGTCACCACTTCCAGAACGCGCTCGCCGTCGAGAACACCGATCTTCCCGGCTTCCAGCGCTTCGGCTGGGTGACGGCCTTCGGCGAAGGCTGGGCGCTTTACGCCGAGACGCTCGGCAAACCCATGGGTTTGTACGACGACCCGGCGCAATACCTCGGCTACCTGCACAACCGGCTCTTCCGCGCCATACGCCTGGTGGTGGACACCGGCATGCACGCCAAGGGCTGGAGCCGGCAGCAGTCGATCGACTACATCATCGCCAACTCGCCCAACTCCGAGGCCGACGCCACCGCCGAAACCGAGCGCTACATCGCCTGGCCGGGGCAGGCGCTCGCCTATCTCAGTGGCGCACTGGAGATACAGCGCCTGCGCGAGGAGTCCGCCGCCACACTGGGGCCGCGCTTCGATCTGCGCGGCTTCCACGACGAGGCGCTGGTAGACGGCATCGTGCCGCTCGAGGTGCTGGGCGCAAAAATCAGCCGCTGGACCGAAGCACAGTCGGGCACTCACCCCGCAAGATGAGGCCGTCCGCACACGCGACGGCACAATGGGCGCTCTGCAGCGCGGAGGACAGGCGCCGATGAACGAACTGCGCTTCGACGGCAAGGTGGCGATCGTGACCGGCGCAGGGCGCGGCCTCGGCCGCTGCTATGCGGAGTTGCTGGCCTCCCGCGGCGCGCGCGTGCTGGTGAACGACACAAGCAGCAGTGCTCTTGGTGAGCCCGGCACGGAGCAGACCGCAGATGCCGTGGCTGCGGGGATCCGCGCGGCGGGCGGCGAGGCCATCGCCGACACGCACAGCGTGAGCACACAGGCGCAGACCATCGCCGCGGCCGCACTCTCGCACTTCGGCCGCATCGACATCCTCGTGAACAACGCGGGCATCTCGGGCGGCGGCGCCTTCGACAGCATCACGCCGGAAGATTTCGACCGCATGCTCGCGGTGCATCTGGGCGGCACGGTGGCCATGAGCCGAGCCTGCTGGCCACAACTCATCGCCACGCGCGGGCGCATCGTCAATACCACCTCGGCCTCGATCTTCGGCTCGCCCTGGAACGCGCACTACGTGAGCGCCAAGGGCGGGATCTTCGCGCTTACCCGCGCGCTCGCGCAGGAGTCCGCCAGCGCGGGCCTGCACGTGAACGCTGTGATGCCCTCGGCCTGGACGCGGCTCACCGCACAGATCCCAAACGCGGATTTCGCAGGGCTGCTGGAAGACTGGTTCCCGCCCGAATCCATCGCGCCCTTCGTGGCCTGGCTCTGCCACGAGGCCTGCACTCTCCAAGGCGAGACCTTCCACGCCGGCGGCGGGCGCGCGGGGCGCGTGGTGCTGGTGGAAGCCACGGGCGTCACGGCAGCGGCGTGGACACCCGAGGCATGGGTGGGACAGGAAGCCGCGCTGATGGATCTGACCGGCGCCGCGGCGCCGGCGTCGATGCTGGAGGCCTTCCGGCACGAACTCGAGCACATCAGCGAAGACACCCGCCGCGCCGCGGCGGGCAAGCACATCGGTATCGACTGACACGGACAGCACGGGAGACAGAGCATGAAACGCGACGCAGAGCCGGGATCGTCAAAGGTGGATGTGGACGGCACCGCGCACGTGACGCGCGTGGTGCCGCCACCGCGCGCGGTGAGCCCTGAGGCGCGCGCCTACCTGGCCACACCGCCCTGGGGCGCGGCCGCGCCCGACCCGCACGCCCCCATGTGGGCCGCACGCGAGCAGGCCGATGCGGCGCTCAAGATGCTGGGCGAGATGGCCGCCTCGCATTACGAGGTCTCGGTCGAAGAGATGCAGATCGCGGGCGTGCGCTGCCATCTCGTGCGTTCCTCGCCGGAGGCGGGCAAGGCCTGCGGACGCGTGCTGATCAATCTGCACGGCGGCGGCTTCGTGATGGGCTCGGGCTCGGTGGTCGAGGCGGTACCCATCGCGAGGATGACGGGTATTCCCGTGATCGCCGTCGATTACCGGCTGGCACCGGAGCACGCCTACCCGGCCGCGGTGGACGATGTGATCGCGGTCTACCGTGCGGTGCTGGAGCACCACGACGCAGCGGCCGTGGGCATCTACGGTGCCTCTGCGGGTGGCATCCTCACGGGGCAGGTGCAGGCGCGCATCGCGCACGAAGGACTGCCCTCGCCGGCCTGCCTCGGCATGTTCACGGCGGCGGGAGATCTCGCGGATCTGGGCGACAGCGCGGCGCTCTTCGGGCTTTCGGGTTTCTGGGGCGAGTTGCTGCTGCCACCGGACCACCCGCTGAGCGAGTTGCGCGCCTATCTCTCGGGCGCGGATGCACGCGATCCGCTGGTCTCGCCGATACACGCAGACCTTCCGCAGTTCCCGCCCACGCTGCTCGTGACCGGCACGCGCGATGCGCTTCTGAGCGGCACCTGCGCCATGCATCTCGCGTTGCGGCGCGCGGGCGCCGAGGCCGAGCTGCTGGTCTTCGAGGCCATGCCGCACGCGCACTGGTACGCCTTCCATCTGCCCGAAGCGCAGCAGGCGCTTTCCCTGATGGCGGATTTCTTCCAACGCAAACTCCACAGGACACAGGCGTGACGGCACACGGCAGAGACTCCTCGCTTCCGGACCCGCAGACACTGCGCGCATGGCTGATGTCGGCCAACCCCGCTGTGTTGCTCGCGAGCCTCGTCTCCATCACCGGCGAGACGGCCGTGATGGAGGCGCTGCTACCGCAATTGCGCCACGAGATGGGCCCTGCAGGTATCACGCCCGTGCTGCCGCCCGCGGCGCAGGCCACGCTTGCCGACTGGGGCGTGGCCGTGCTGTCGCAACTCCCTGCGCATGCGGGGCGTGATCCGCTCGCACTGGAGGACGGGGCTTTTCTCGCGCTCGCACGTGCGCTGCTCGGCTGGCCGGTGGAAGAGGCCTCTCTCCCCTATCTGCGCGAGCAGGCGGGCTTCCTGCGTTTCGTGCCTACCGTCGCCCGCACACGCGCGGCGCCGGAGGGGTTCTCGCTTGCGGTCATCGGTGCGGGCATGGCGGGCATCGCCGCTGCCATCGCCGCGCGCCACGAGGGCATCGCCTGCACGGTTTTCGAGAAAAACCCCGGCTTGGGCGGCGTCTGGTGGCAGAACCGCTACCCGGGCGTGGGCGTCGACACACCGAGCGAGTACTACTCGTTTTCTTTCGAGGTGAACCCGGAGTGGACGCACGCCTTCCCCGAGGGCGCGCAGTATCTTGATTACTTGGAGCGCGTTGCGCGCAAGTACGAGGTGATGGACAGCATCGTCTTCGACAGCGACGTGCGGGAGCTGCGCTGGGACGACGCAGCGGCACGCTGGACGATCGTGCTGGAGCGCGAGGGGAAACGCGAAGAGCACCACGCCAACGCCGTGATCACCGCCGCGGGCTATCTCACGCGGGTGCAGTTTCCGGATGTGCCAGGGATCGATCGATTCGAGGGCCCTTGGTTCCACTCCGCCGAGTGGCGGGAGGATTGCGATCTCGCCGGCAAGCGCCTCGGTGTGGTGGGCACGGGCTGCACCAGCGTGCAGATCGTGGATGCGCTGATCGATCAGGTCGCCTCGCTCACGCTCTTCCAGCGCCAGCCGCACTGGGTGATGCCGCCGGCAGGCGAGGCGCGGCTGCCGGCCGCGCAGCTCTGGCTGCTCGAGAACGTGCCTTCTTTCGCTCAGTGGTCGCGGCTGGCGCTGTATCTGCTGATCAGCGACGCGCTCTATCCGCAGGTGCGCTACGACGCGGCATGGGCCGCCACGCACGATCTCTCGATCAGCCCCCTGAACGATGTGCAGCTGCAACGCGGGCTGGCGCATCTGCAGGCCTCGTTTGCAGATCGCCCCGACCTGATCGCGAAACTCACGCCCGGTTTCGCGCCCTTCGGCAAGCGCCCGATCCGTGATCCGGGTGGCTACTACACGGCATTGAAAAACCCGAAATCCACCGTGGTGTCTTCAGGCCTGCGCGAGGTCGTGCCGGAGGGGATCGTCGATGCCGAGGGCACGCTGCACCCGCTGGATGCCATCGTCTATGCCACAGGCTTCAAGCTCGATTTTCTGGCGCAGTGGCGCATCGAAGGCCGCGACGGACGCACGCTCACCGAGGTGTGGCAGGACTCGCCCGTCGCCTACAACGGCTGCCTGGTGCCGGGCTTCCCGAACCTCTTCATCACCTCGGGGCCGCACGCGTCTGCGGCGCACGGCGGCGGGCACAACTTCACGGTGGAGGCGGTGGTGCACTACGCGATCGAGTGCCTGCAGACCCTGTTCGAGACCGGGCGTTCGCGCATCGAGGTGAGTCCCGATGCGCAGCAGCGATGGGCGGAGGAAGTGCGCGATGAGCTGGCGGATTCGGTGTGGGTGCGCGAGACCCGCGCCACCACCTATTACCGCAACGGCAAGGGCGAGGTCATCCTCGCGAGCCCGTTCCGCATGGAGGATTACTGGAACCGGCTGCGACAGCCGGATCTGGCGGATGTGACGCTGCGCTGATCCCTGCAGGAGCGGGCATGGCCCGCTCCCACGGAGCCATGC
>CAIXOY010000590.1 GCA_903921135.1 uncultured Gammaproteobacteria bacterium | reverse complement strand
GTGCGGCTTCTGAAGACATACGCTACTCCGTGCTCCGGTGACCCGGTGTCTGGGCGCGAGTATATCGGTGGGGTGTGTCAGCGGCTATAAGGGTTTGATCGCGGTGTCCGGGACGCTCAGATCGTGCGCGAGAAGCGCTGTTTTTGCGGATCCAGCCAGGCGTCGAAGATCATGCAGATGTTCCGTACGAGCAGTCGGCCGACGGGCGTGACGTTCACGCGCGTGCCGATCCGCTCGACCAGGCCATCAGCTTCCAGCGGCGCGAGCCGTTCGATTTCCGGTCGCAGTACCTCCATCAGGTCGACGTTGTGGCGATGGCCGGTTTCTGCGGTGTCGAAGCCCATTGTGCAGATGAGTTGCATGATCACGTCGCGCCGCAGACGGTCATCTTCACTGAGCACCAGTCCGCGCTGCGCGGGCAGGCGGCCGGCGGCGATACGCGCTTCCCAGGCATCCTGCGTCTTCAGGTTCTGGCAGTAGACATCGCCCGTGCTGCTGATGGACGAGACCCCGAGGCCGAGCAACTCGGGAGCGAGTTGCGTGGAATAACCCTGGAAATTGCGCTGCAGCGTGCCATTGTCCAGCGCCTTCGCGAGTTCGTCTCCCGGTTTCACGAAGTGGTCCATCCCGACGTAGACGTATCCCGCGCCGACCAGCGTGTCGATGATCGTGTGCAGCAGAGCGAGCCGTGCCTCGGCGCTCGGCACCTCGAGGCGGTCGATGCTGCGCTGGCTGCTGAACTGCCCGGGCAGGTGCGCGTAGGAATAACAGGAGATGCGGTCGGGCGAGAGGCGCAGTACTTTTTCCAGCGTGTCGTCCATCGTGGCCGGGCTTTGCCGGGGCAGCCCGTAGATGAGATCGAAACTGATGGAGTCGAAACGGTGCGCGCGCGCCGCCGCCATCAGCGGTTCGACCATCGCGTAGGGCTGTTCGCGGTTCACGGCGTGCTGCACGGCAGGATCGAAGTCCTGTATGCCGAGGCTGAGGCGATTGAAGCCCAGGCCCTTCAGCAGCGCGACGGTCTCGACGCTCACGCCGCGCGGGTCGATCTCTATCGAGTATTCGCGTTGCGGCGAGTCGTTCAGCGAGAAGTGCACGGCGAGTTCGTGCATCAGACGCGTCATGCCCGCGTTGCCGAGAAATGTAGGCGTACCGCCGCCCCAGTGGAGCTGGGTGATGCGCCGGCGCCGGTCCACATGGCGCGCGAGCAGCGCCATTTCCCGCGCCAGCGAATCGAGGTAGCGATCAGAACGCGTGGCGTCCCGCGTCACCACTTTGTTGCAGCCGCAGTAGTAGCAGATGTCCCTGCAGAAGGGGATGTGCACGTAGAGCGAGAGCGGGGCGACCGTCGGCGGGCGCTCGCGCAGGTAGCTCTCCCAGGCCAGGTCGTCGAAGGAGTCGCTGAACTGCAGCGCCGTCGGATAGGAGGTGTAGCGCGGGCCGGGAACGTCGTACTTGCGCAGCAGTTCGCTATTCCAGACGGGTAGCTGTACGCCCTGCGGTGATACCGCGGAAACGGTCGGCGGAGGCTGGCGTTCGGCGTGTTTCATGGCGCGAGTCTACGAGCCGGGACCTCGTGCTCCTTGACCTGAGTCAATCCTCCGGCCTGCCGGTCGCCAGTGCGTTGCGGGCATTGATGCGCATCAAAGGTGCGCGTGTGCGCGCCGCCTACAGTCGACTCCACGGAATGTCCCGTGACGTGACAGGAGATGACAGATGCGAAACATCCACCGTATGAGCCTGATGGCGGCTGCACTGCTGGCCTCGGCGGCTGCGTCCGCCTATGAGGCCGGTGACTGGATCGTGCGCGGTGGCGCGGTGATGGTGGCGCCCAATGACGACAGCAGCAATCTCGATCTTGCAGGCGCGCAGCTCGCAGGCACGGGCGTGGAAGTCGATGACAACACGCAGCTGCTCCTGAACGTGACCTGGATGGCGAACGAGCATGTGGGCGTCGAGTTGCTGGCCGCCACGCCCTTCGAGCACAGCGTCGACAGCAAGGGTTTGCCGGGCCTGGGGCTCGGGCTCTCCGACGTGGAAGTCGGCAGCGTGAAACACCTGCCGCCCACGCTGACGGTGCTCTGGTATCCGATGGAATCGGGTGCGGCGTTCCAGCCCTTCATCGG
>CAIXOY010000589.1 GCA_903921135.1 uncultured Gammaproteobacteria bacterium | reverse complement strand
TTTGCTCGCAGGCGCCGGCGCGGCATTTCGGCGTGGCCGTGATGCCATTGCTGTGGGACGTGGAACTCGCCGTCAAGGAACTGCGCATCGCGCACGCCTCGGGCTTGCGTGGCGCGATGATCCCCAATCTCACCGCGCCGTTTCCGCACTACCACCACCGCCGCTACGACCCCTTCTGGGAAGCCTGCGAGCAACTCGGTGTGGTGGTGTGCTTTCACTCGGGCGCCGCTCCGAATGAAGAGTTCTTCGGCCCCGGCTGGCCGGAGAAAGCGGATGCCGATTACCCCGGCGCGATGGGCATCTATGTGTCGGAAGTGCTGTGGTGGACGTACCGTCCGCTCAGCTTCCTGATCTGGGGCGGTGTTTTCGAGCGTTTCCCGCGGTTGAAAGTGAGCTTCACCGAGACCGGCTGCGGCTGGATGTTGCCGCCTTACCTGCGCTTGCTCGACCACAACTACCACGACGTGCAGTTCTCCGCGAAGCTGGGCGATTTCCGCTCGCATCTCTCGATGTCGCCGAGCGATTACTTCCGGCGCAACGTGGCGATAGGGCAGTCGTGCATGCCGCGCTCGGACGCCGAGATGCGTCACGAGATCGGCCTGCCGCAGCTGATGTGGGGCAGCGATTACCCGCACCCCGAGGGCTCCTGGCCGCACACCGCGCCGCATCTGCAGAAGACCTTCTCGGGTCTGCCCGATGCCGACATCGCCGCGATCCTCGGCGAGAACGCGATCCGTTTCTACGGCTTCGACCGCGATACGCTCGCGGGCGTGGCTTCCCGCATCGGCCCGCGCCGTGCGGACTTCAACACCATCTGACAGAGGTATTCCCATGGGCAAGAGATACGACTTCCCGATTCCCTTCGGCTGGTATGCCGTCAGCCTTTCGCGCGATCTGGCAGTGGGCGAGGTCAAACCGCTGCATTACTTCGGCAAGGAGCTCGTGCTGTTCCGCACCGAGAGCGGCGAAGCCAAGCTTCTCGACGCCTATTGCCCGCACCTGGGTGCGCACATCGGGCACGGCGGCAAGGTGAAGGGCGAGCACGTGGCCTGCCCGTTCCACGGCTGGGAGTTCAACGGCGAGGGCGTGTGCAAGCACATCCCCTACGCCAAGAACATGCCCCCGCGGGCCGACGGCAAGCAGACGCTGCACGCTTATCCGGTGCAAGAGCAGAACAGCGTGGTCTGGGCCTGGTACCACCCCGATTGCGTTGCTCCGCTCTTCGAGCTGGATGTTGTGCCTGAAGTGGGCGATCCGGGCTGGACGGATTTCCGCGTCTACGAGTGGACCATCAACACCGTGATCCAGGAGGCGGCCGAGAACGCGGCCGATGCCGCGCACTTCGTCTACGTGCACACCGCCAAAGACATTCCCCGTGGCGAGATCACGCACGAGGGGCACCGGCGCTTCGCCCGCTACGTGGGCAAGACGGCCGACATGGACGAGAACGGCCAGATCGACACCACCGGCACCCGCTGGCGGGAGACGGTCCTCGAGACCGCGAACTGCGGCCCCGGCATGACGCGCCAGCGTTTCATGGGGCTCTGCGACACCATCCAGATGGGGCTCGTGACGCCGATTGATGACCAGAGCATGCATCTGCGTTTCTGCTTCATCCAGCCGCAGGGCCTGAACCCGCTGCAGCAGTTCATCGCGCAGGCACTCACCGACGAAATCTCGCGGCAGGTGGAGCAGGACATCCCGATCTGGAACAACAAGATCTTCCAGCCCAACCCCATCCTCTGCGACGGTGATGGCCCCATTGCGCAGTTCCGGCGCTGGTTCTCGCAGTTCTATGCCAAGCCCTCGGGCGAGGATGCGCTGAAGCTCCGCGCGGTGTCCTGAGTGCGAGCCCGGCCGCTCCGGCGCTCAGCCGGGGCGGCTTTTCTGTCTTGAGCGTCTGCCTGCTGCAGGCGCAGCAGGCTTCCCTCCTGTCTTCTTCTTCTTTTTCTTGTCCGGCTTCGCCTTGGCCTTTGGCGCCTCTTTGCCCTCGGGCCGAGGCGGCGGAGGCTTGTTAGGGCCGGTCGCCGGCACGCGATGCTTCGGCTCGAAACCTTCCACCTCGCGCCGCGGCAGTTGCTTGCCGATCAGCGTCTCGATGGCGGTGAGTTGCACGGCTTCATCGGCGCAGACCAGCGTGATCGCCTCCCCGACTTCGCCGGCACGTGCCGTGCGTCCGATGCGGTGCACGTAGCCTTCCGCACTCACGGGCAGGTCGAGGTTCACCACCAGCGGAAGGGAGGTGATGTCGAGCCCGCGCGCGGCAACATCGGTGGCCACCAGTACCCGCGTCTCTCCTGCATTGAAGCGCTTCAGCGCCGCAAGACGGGCGTGTTGCGGGATCTCTCCGTGGATCGCCTCGCTGGAGACGCCCGAATAACGCAGGCTGACGAGTACCTCGTCCACGCGCTTGCGCGTCTTGGCGAAGACCAGCAGCCGCTGCCAGCGCCGCGTGCGCAGCAGGTGGCAGAAGAGTTCGAGCTTGCGCTGCTTGTCGCAGGGGACCAGTGACTGCCGGATCGCGCTCACCGTGGTGTTGCGCGGAGTCGCGTCGATCTCCAGCGGGTAGTGCAGCATCGTCGCGGCGAGCGCACGGATTTCGTCCGGGAAGGTCGCGGAGAAGAGCATGGTCTGCCGGCGCTTGGGCAGCAGCGCCAGGATCTCGCCGATATCGCGGCTGAAACCCATGTCGAGCATGCGGTCGGCCTCGTCGAGCACAAGAAGCCGGACGCCTCCGAGGCGCAGCGCGTTCTTGGCCTGCAGGTCGAGCAATCGCCCGGGCGTGGCAACCAGGATGTCGGCCCCGCGGCGCAGCGCCATCATCTGCGGGTTGATGCTCACACCGCCGTAGGCCGCGAAGACGCGCATGCGGATACTGGTCGTGTAGCTCCGGAGCGTGTCGGATACCTGCTGCGCCAGTTCACGCGTGGGCACCAGCACCAGCGCGTGGATGCTGTTCGGAGCTGCCTCCGGCGATTCGGAGAGCAGCTGGATCAGTGGCAGCGCGAAGCCTGCGGTCTTGCCGGTGCCAGTCTGCGCCGCGGCGATGATGTCGCGGCCGCGCAACGCAGCCGGTATAGCCTGCTTCTGGA
>CAIXOY010000588.1 GCA_903921135.1 uncultured Gammaproteobacteria bacterium | reverse complement strand
TGCCGCGGTCAGTGCAGGGGCAAAGAGCCTTCGTGGCAGCTGCGCCACGACACAAGCGCCGCGCCGGGCGCCGATCCATTGCAAGCTCCCGCGGGCCGTGTTCTGCTTCCGGCGCATCACAGACGAAGGCAGCATTCCCATGCAGGACACCCGTCCGCTCTTGCTTCACACGGATTTTCCCCAGATCGCGCGCCTGGGTGTAGAGACACTCCAGGTCAACCTTGGCTATCGCTGCAATCAGAGCTGTGCCCACTGCCATGTCAACGCGGGCCCCTCGCGTACCGAGAGCATGGATCTCGAGACTGTAGATCTGCTTCTGGACGTGATCGATGCGCACGGGGTGAAGCATCTCGATCTCACCGGTGGCGCACCGGAGCTCAACCCGCACTTCCGTTACCTCGCTACTGCGGCCCGGCGGCGTGGTGTGCGTGTGACTGATCGCTGCAACCTGAGCATCCTGCTCGAGCCCGGGCAGGAGGATCTGGCCGACTTCCTCGCGGCCGAGGGCGTGGATGTGACTGCCTCGCTGCCCTGTTACCTCGAGGACAACGTGGATGCCCAGCGCGGCAAGGGCGTCTATTCCCGCTCGATCGAGGCCTTGCAGCGTCTTAACAATCTGGGTTTCGGAAAGGGCGCAGGCCTTCGGCTTGACCTCGTGTTCAACCCCCGTGGCCCTTCGCTGCCGCCGCCTCAACACACGCTGGAGCAGGACTACAAACGGGAGTTGCGCGAGCGCTTCGGGATCGAATTCGACCGTCTGCTGACGCTGGCAAATCTTCCCGTCTCACGTTTCGGTGCGGTGTTGCTGGCGCAGGGGACCTTCGACGAATACCTCTCGCTCCTGCGCGGCAGCCACGATCCCGCCAACTTGGAAGGGGTGATGTGTCGACGCCTGCTGAGCGTCGACTGGCGTGGCTATGTCTTCGACTGCGATTTCAACCAGATGCTCGATTTGCCGGTGCTGGCGAGTGATCGTCGGCTGCACCTGCGGGACTTGCTGTCGGAGTTGCCGATCGGTGCCCCGATCCGTCGGGGCGAGCACTGCTGGGCCTGTACGGCAGGGCAGGGCAGCAGCTGCTCGGGCGCGCTGGCTGCCTGAGCGCGTCGTGGCTCAGCCGTCGATATCGATCGTTGTTCCCGCGCTGGACGAGGCGCAGTCGCTGCCGCTGTTGCTTGCCGATCTGGCCCCGCTTGGCGCCCTGGCCGAGATCATCGTGAGCGACGGCGGGAGTTCCGACGCTACCGCCAGAATCGCCCGCGACCATGGCGCGATGGTGCTCGGGTCCGCGCGTGGGCGCTCGGTCCAGTTGCGTGGCGGGGCAGCAGCGGCTTCCGCACGGGTGCTGGTGTTTCTGCACGCGGACTCTCGCGTGCCGCCGGACACGCTCGCCCGGCTTGCTGCCTTGTCCCCTGCCGATGGGTGGGGGTTTTTCCGTCCTGAACTGGAAGGGCGGTCGCGCTGGCTGCCTGTGGTGTCCAGGGCCATGGCGTGGCGCTCGCGTCTCAGCGGGATCGCGACAGGTGATCAGGGGCTCTATGTAAGCCGCGCCCTATATGAGGAGGCCGGCGGTTTCCCGGAGCAAGTGCTCATGGAGGACATCGAGATGTGCGTGCGCTTGCGGCGTCTTGCCGCGCCGCAGTGCCTGCGCGAGAGGATCGTGTCTTCCGGGCGGCGCTGGGACAGAAACGGCGCCCTGTCGACGATTTTCCTGATGTGGTGCCTGCGGCTGCGATATCGGTTCGGAGCCGACCCCGCTGCGCTTCATCGTGCCTACTATGGCCGCTGAGCTTGCCGGTTGCGTCATCCAGTTCGCCAAGGCTCCCGTCCCGGGGCGCGTCAAAACCCGCCTGCATGCATGTCTGGGACAGGCAGGTGCTGCCGGTTTGTCAGAGAGGATGATCGCAGGGGTGAGCGCCGCGCTTGGCGCCATTCCTGCCGGCTGGGAGTCGGTGCTCTGCGCCGACGATCCCGGTCACGCGTGTTTCCGCGCTCTTGCCGAGCGCAGCGGTCAGGGACTGTGGGAGCAGGGCGAAGGTGACCTGGGTGAACGCATGGCGCGCGCATGCAAACGCGCTCTGCGCTCTTTCCCTGCCGTGATCGTTGTGGGCAGCGACTGTACGGGATACGACCCCGGCTACCTCAGGCGCGCCACGCGCCTGCTCGCTTCCGGGGCGCAGGCGGTACTCGGGCCGGCTGTCGATGGTGGCTATGTACTGATCGGTCTGAGGCGCTGTCCGGAAGGGTTGTTCGAGGGCATCGCATGGGGCGGGTCCGGCGTGGCTTGCTCCCAGCGACGCCGACTGCAGCAATGCGGCTTGCCTTGGCAGGAGCTGCCACCGCGGGCGGATGTAGACAGACCCGGAGACCTCTGGATGGTGAATCCCCCGGGCGCGTCTCAGGCTTGAGTGATCGCGCGCGCGTCCCCGTAGTTCCGCGTGCGTCCGGACCGGTCGTATACCCCGCCGGGCTCCGCTGTCTGACCGCGCAATATCGCCAGCATCCGCTGCGTACCCTGGCGTGCGCGGCTGACGATCTTCTCGTTGGTCGCGGTTGCATCCGCGATATCCTGCAGGCGTGAGGACAGCGATTTCCACTCCGAGAGAAGTGCTGGATCGATGCTCTCGAGAAGGGTGTTCCAGTCACGCAGTCGGCTATGGGTGGTGAGATCCCGCCGTTCGCGTTCCTGGGCTTCGAGCGCTTTCAGGCAGTCGAGTTTTTTCTGGACGGTGGCGTTGATAGCGTCAATGTCGCGCGTTGCGAGAACGCGTTGCTCTTCGTCGAGCAGAGCCCTGAGTGCCTCGAGGGACTCGCGGTCACGGGAGATGATCGAGCGTGCGCGCTCGGCGAGATCCCTGCGAATGGTCATGCTGCACCCCTGCGTGTACCGACGCATCCCGTATGGAGGCGTCCCTGTGTGGCGTCGCTGACGCGGCTTACAGGTTGTCGGAATCGATCAGCTTGCGGGCGACGCGCTCGGCATCGATCTGGTATTCACCACGAGCCAGCGCGTCCTTGATGTTCCGGACCCGCGTCTCGTCGACAGCGGGCTCCGCGGCAAGTCTGGCGGCGGTGGTCTTGATGACCTCCGGCAATCCGCTCAGCGCTACCGTGTCGTCCCGGGCCGGCTGTGCGGCGCCGGCAGAACCCGACTCCACTTGCCGCTCCGCGCGAACGCCTGAGGCCGGACCCTGGCGGGTGGCGCTCGTATCACGCGTGTTGTAACCCTTGATGTCGGAAACCATGACCTGCCTTGCTTCCCGTATGCTGAATTGCTTTTCAGGGTGACCGAATTGGGTATCGGCGACCCATTCTAGAACTTTAGGGCTCGTTGAGGAAAAGCCTCATCGAACGATATCGCCTCGTCCTGGTCCGGTAACGATCACCTCGACCATCCGCTTCGACTGGATGTTGCGCGCGGGAATCCGGTCGCCCTTGCGGCCGTCGCGCATCGCCTCGGCTGTCGCACCGACCGTTATCCCGCCTGCGTGCGCGCTGATCTGCAATCTGTCACCGCGGCGGACGAGGAGAGGAGCCACCACCGCAGAGCTCGCCAGCATGCTGTTCACCTGCACCGTGCGGCGCAGCTCGAAACCGATGGCGTCCTCCAGCCGCGTGAGCCCGCTTGCGCCGGGCGCCAGGGCGTTGCGTTCCTCCAGTCTCACATCGTTCGGTCCCACGACCTCGCCACGGCCCATGCTCCGGTTCGCGACCACCGTGTCACGGAACACCCGTACCTCGACTGGCACGTAGAGCGACCAGGGCGTGGGAGATGTGCAGCTCAGTTTCACGTTGTATCGGCCCGCGCCGCGGTTGAGATCCACCTCGGCGGTGGGTGCCATATCGCAGGCCGCCAGGCGCAAGCGAGAGTCGATCGCGCCCGCCTGCACCTCCGTCCGGTTGGCTCCCTGTGCAATCTCTGCATCCGGCAGTTGTCTCTCGACGGCTTCCACGGCAAAGGCGCGCAGGGCCTCTGATCCGTAGCCCTCCTGCGCCTGCAGAGGCGACGCGAGCAACGCCGCCGCCAGCCACGCGTGGGCCCGCAGGCGTCTCCGGTGGAGGGTGGGTGGCGTTTTTCCGGCGGTTTTCGTCTTCATATGCGGAGCTTAGCAATTCGCTTGCCAGAGGCTTTTTACACCGGTTACCGATGCAGGGAGTTCGCGTCAAACGCATGTCTACTGACGGCGGCAAACACCGGAAAGCCTTTGCCGCAGTTGCTGAAAACATCCGCCGTAAAGCCACCGCAATCCAATGCAAACAAAGGCTTGCAACATGGTGGCATGGCCGTTGCTTTGTTCGGTTCGAGGGCAGAAAACAGTGAAGCCCACCCGGAGAGAACCGCAACCATGGCCATCAGCTTTGACAACGCACTGGGCGTGCACGAGAAGGCGCTGCTGATACGCGAGCAGCGTGCCGAACTCATCGCCAACAACCTGGCGAACGTCGATACCCCCAACTTCAAGGCCCGCGATCTGGACTTCAAGTCCCTCGTGCGCGATGCCATCGCCTCCCGTACCAACGCAAGCGGTGGCTCGGGTATGCAGCGTACCAACGAGGGGCATGTCTCCCTTGGAGGACCCGAGGCACCGGGTTCCCTCCTTTACCGGGTGCCGATGCAGCCCTCCCTCGACGGGAACACCGTCGACGAAAACATCGAGATGGCCAACTTCTCGCGCAACTCGCTCGATTTCCAGGCCAGCCTGACTTTCCTTCAATCCAGCCTGCGCGGACTGAAAACCGCGCTTCGGGGTGAGTGATGTCCATCAACGCCATTTTCGACGTGGCCGGCAGCGCGATGAGCGCGCAGAGCATCCGGCTGAACACGGTTGCGAGCAACCTCGCGAACGCTCAGTCGGCGAGCAGCAGCATCGGGCAGACCTACCGGGCACGTCACCCGGTGTTCGCGCCGATCCAGGAGTCCGCGATGAACGGGATGGCCGGCGCCGGGCCGGAAGACGAAGCATCCGCCGGCGTGCAGGTGCTCGGAGTGGTCGAAAGCGATGCCCCGCTCCAGCCCCGCTACGAGCCGCATCACCCGCTCGCCGACGAGAAGGGCTACGTCTACTACCCGAACGTCAACGTCGTCGAGGAGATGGCCGACATGATCTCGGCCTCCCGTTCGTTCCAGATCAACGTCCAGATTGCCGAAGCCGCCAAGACGCTCTCGCAGCGCGTCCTGGCGCTCGGACAGTAAAGGCCCCGGGGAGGAGAGCCACCATGCAGGAAATCAACGGATTCAAGGTAAGTGACAGCGTTTTCGAGCAGCTGTCGTTCAAGAAAGAGGCACCCAAGAAGGGTGATGCGCTGGAGCGGGGCGACTTCCTCGAACTCATGATTGCCCAGTTGAAGAATCAGGACCCGCTCAGCCCTGAGAAGGGTTCGGAGTTCGTGGCGCAGCTGGCGCAGTTCAGCACGGTCGAGGGCGTTCAGGACCTGAACACCAACTTCCTGAACATGAGCAGCAGCCTGAAGTCCAGTCAGGCACTGCAGGCTTCGGCCCTCGTCGGCCACACGGTCTTCGTGGATTCGCCCACCGCGCGTCTCGGCAGCTCGGGCGAGATCCTGGGCTCTGTCAGCGTCGAGAAGCCGACCGACGACACGCTCATCAACATCTACGACTCCCGCGGTCTCCTCGTCCGGCAGGAGCTGCTGGGGCCGCAGGATCCCGGCGAGATCAGGTTCGCCTGGGATGGTCGCACCGATGCCGGCGAATCCCTGCCGCCCGGTGTGTACCGCTTCGAGGCGCTCGGCCGTGTCGACGGCGAGAACATGGGCCTGAAGACCACGCTTGGCGCCAATGTGAACAGCGTGACCATCGGTGCCGGCGGAGAGTTGCTGCTGAACGTCGATGGTGTCGGGCCGAAGCAGGTGTCCGACGTCAAGGAAATCCTCTGATCCCCAACCCTTTCATTCCATCCAGTTACCCCCAGGAGACACAACATGTCCTTCCAGACCGGCCTGAGCGGACTTCGCGCCGCCACTTCCGACCTCAACATCACGGCAAACAACATCGCCAACGCGAGCACCACGGGCTTCAAGCAATCCCGTGCCGAGTTCAATGACGTGTACACCGCAAGCCTTGCCGAATCCGGCGGCCGGACCATCGGTTCCGGCGTGGGGCTGAGCAAGGTGGCGCAGCAGTTCACCCAGGGCACCATCTCCAACACCCGCCGTCCGCTGGATCTGGCGATCAACGGTCGCGGTTTCTTCGTGCTCGACAACGACGGCGCCCGCAGCTACTCCCGCTCCGGTATTTTCGGCATCGACAAGGAAGGTGTGATCCGCAGCAACTCGGGTGCCGCGCTCGTGGGCTACGCCGCTGATGAAGAGGGCAACATCGACGTGGGCAACGAGAAAGCCCTGCGTATCGAGGCCTTCAATCTTCCGCCGGCGCGCACTTCGGATGTCAAACTGAGCTTCAACCTGGACGCCACGAAGGGCGCGCCAGACCCGGTGCAGTTCCCCACCTTCGATCCGGCCGACCAGCGCACGTTCAACCATGCGTCCTCGCTGACCGTCTATGACTCGGAAGGTCTTCCCCACGTCGCGACTCTCTACTACCGCAAGGACCAGCCGGATCCCGGTCTCGAAACGGGCCTGAACAACGACTGGTTCGTCTGGGTGTCCATCGATGGCACGCTGGTAAACCGCAACCCGGCCAATTCCGGCAGCACGCCCTCGGCTGTGGCGCCGCTCGATCCCAACGGGGATGACACGGCTTTCCGGATTTCCTTCAACACCGATGGTTCGCTGGACAACACCCCGCCAGCCGGCTTCACCACCGAACTGGTGATCGATGACTGGGTTCCTGCCGAACAGATCCAGGCCGGCCTCGACTCCAACGCTGAGCCCGACGGCCCGAACGGCGGCGCGGTGACGCCGGTGTTCAACGGTGCTGTCGACATCGGATTCTCGGATTTCAAGATCGACATCGCGGGCTCCACGCAGTTCGGTGACGACTTCAACCTGGCCTCCTTGCGTCAGGACGGATACGGCCCGGGCCAGCTGGTCGGAACCGAGGTGGCAGAGAACGGCACGATCTTCGCCCGTTACACCAACGGCCAATCGCTGGTGCTGGGACAGGTACTGCTCGCGGACTTCCCGAACCAGCAGGGCCTGACTCCGATCGGCGGCTCCGAGTGGAGCGAGTCCTTCGTGTCCGGCCAGCCGATCCCGGGAATCGCGGGTGCGGGCGCCTTTGGCCTGCTGAAGTCTGGAGCACTCGAGGACTCCAACGTGGATCTCTCCGAGGAACTGGTCGACCTGATCGTGGCGCAGCGCAACTTCCAGGCGAACGCCAAGACCATCGAGACCAACACCGCGATCACGCAGACCGTGATCAACCTGCGCTCCTGATCCTGAGAGCACGGCGGGTGGCCTGAGCGCCACCCGCCCTCGCAAGCCAACCGGGGAACACGATGGACAAGGCTCTCTACACCAGCATGACGGGCGCGAAGAACAACACGCTCTCGCAGGCTATCCATGCCAACAATCTCGCGAACGTGGGCACCGACGGTTTCCGCAGGGATTTCGTCGCGGCACGGAGCATGGGTATCTGGTACGGCGACGGGTTGCCCACGCGGGCGCACGCGCTCACCGAGAACCCGGCGACGGATTTCGAGATCGGCACGATGCGCCAGACCGGCCGCGATCTCGATGTCGCGGTGCGCGGTCGCGGATGGATCGCCGTCGTGGCGCCCGATGGCCGCGAGGCTTACACCCGCGCGGGCAGCCTGCAGATCACGGCGCTCGGCCAGTTGCAGACCGGCAACGGTTTGCCGGTGGTCGGCAACGGTGGCCCGATTGCCGTGCCCAACTCGCAGAAAGTAGAGATCGGCGGTGACGGCACCATCACCGCGCGCCCCTTGGGGCAGGGATCCGAGGCACTCGTGCAGGTCGATCGTATCCGGCTCGTGGACCCCCCGGAGGATCAGTTGGAGAAAGGCGCCGACGGGTTGATGTACCTGAAAGACGGCAGCCGCGCGCCCGTGGCGCCAAATGCCGAACTCGCGTCCGGATTCCTCGAGGGCAGCAACGTGAATGCGGTCGAGGCCCTCACCGAATTGCTGTCTCTCGCGCGGCAGTACGAGACGCAGGTGAAGCTCATGAAGAATGTCGATGAGAACAGCCAGGCAGCGGCACGGCTGTTGCAAGTTTCGTGATGCGCGTCAGCGCAACATCAGGGAGTAGACGCACATGATGAACGCACTGTGGGTGAGCAAGACGGGCCTGAGCGCCCAGGACACCCAACTGTCCACCATCTCGAACAACCTCGCCAACGTCGCGACTGTCGGCTTCAAGCGCGACCGCGTGAACTTCGAGGATCTGCTCTACCAGATCCGCCGTCAGCCCGGCGCGCAGTCCTCCGAGAACAACCAGCTCCCCTCCGGCCTCCAGATCGGTACCGGTGTGCGCGTGGTCTCGACGCAGAAGGAGTTCACCGAGGGCAGCCTGCAGGTCACCGACAATTCGCTTGACGTCGCCATCAACGGACGCGGCTTCTTCGAAGTGCTGATGCCCGACGGCACCACCGCCTACACCCGCAACGGCCAGTTCCACCTGAGCCGTGATGGCGAGGTCGTGAACGCCGACGGCCTGGTGATCCAGCCCGCGATCACCGTTCCGCCCGGTACGCGTTCGCTCACCATCGGCAAGGACGGTACGGTAAGCGTCGTCCTTCCGGGGGAGTCGGCGGCGCAACAGGTCGGCCAGATCACCACCACGGACTTCATCAACCCCGCCGGCCTCGAGGCCATCGGTGGCAACCTCTTCCTCGAGAGCACTGCCTCGGGCAGCCCGACCAATGGCACGCCCGGCCTCGATGGTCTCGGGACCCTCGTACAAGGATCGCTGGAGAACTCGAACGTCGAAGTGGTGGAAGAACTCGTGAACATGATCACCACGCAGCGCGCTTACGAGATGAACGCCAAAGTCATCTCCACCAGCGACCAGATGCTCGGCTACATCACGCAGAACCTGTGACAGGAGCCACCCTCATGACGCGATTGCTGCGACTCGTTTCCTGCGTGCTCCTGCCCGGGTGCTTCTTCACCCTGGCCGGCTGCGCGCGGCTTCCTGTCGAGGAATCCCCCGGGGATCCCGAGTACGCGCCGCTATCGGCCACCTCGCCGGTGCCGGATTTCCGCAACCAGGGCGGCATCGGTTACGCGCGCTTCGGGAGCTCGCTCTTTTCGGATCGTCGCGCCGCGAATGTGGGCGACATCATCACTGTACGTCTCGCCGAGCGCACACAGGCCAGCAAGGATGCAGGCACACAGATCACCAAGGACCAGGACATCCAGATGAACGAGGCGACGATCCTCGGTGACAGCGTCGGGCTCGGTGACCACAGCCTGGGCACGAACATCACCCAGAACCGCGATTTCCAGGGCCAGTCCGAGAGCTCGCAGAGCAACAGCCTGACCGGTTCCATCGCCGTGAACGTGATCGAGGTGCTGCCGAACGGGCTGCTGCGTGTGCGCGGGGAAAAATGGCTTCAACTGAACCGCGGCAGCGAATTCATCCGCCTGACGGGGATGCTCCGTCAGGAAGACATCACGCCCGACAACTCGGTTGCCTCGACCAAGCTCGCGGATGTGCGCATCAGCTACAGCGGCACCGGTGAGTTTGCTGCCGCCAACAACATGGGCTGGCTCGGCAAGTTCTTCAACAGCGGATGGTGGCCCCTGTGAACACACGAAGCCTGTTCCGCGCCGTATCGTTGTCATTGCTCGCCGCGCTCGCGCTTTGCGCGCCGGCACATGCCGAGCGCCTGAAGGATCTCACCACGCTCGCCGGTGTGCGCAGCAACCACCTGATCGGCTACGGACTCGTCGTCGGCCTCGACGGCACCGGAGACCAGACCACGCAGGCGCCGTTCACGTCGCAGTCCTTCCTCAGCATGCTGCGGCAGTTCGGCATCGCGTTGCCCGAGGGCGTGCGGCTGCAGCTGAAGAACGTGGCCGCCGTGTCGGTGCACGGATCCCTGCCGCCGTTTTCCAAGCCGGGGCAAACCGTCGATATCACTGTCTCTTCGCTCGCGAATGCGAAGAGCCTTCGCGGCGGCACGCTGCTGCTGACACCGCTGAAAGGCGTGGATGGACAGGTCTATGCCATGGCCCAGGGCGATCTGGTCGTGGGCGGTTTCGGTGCCGAAGGCGGCGACGGGTCCAGGATCACCGTGAACGTGCCGAGCGTCGGCCGGATTGCGGGTGGTGCCATCGTGGAGCGCGGCGTGGAGACATCCTTCACGCAAGAGCCGAACCTCACCTTCAACCTCCTGCGTCCGGATTTCACGACGGCGATGCGTATTGCGCAGCGCGTGAACGAGATGCTGGGCGGCAACGTCGCCTCGGCGCTGGACGCAGGTTCGGTGCACGTGCGCGCGCCCGAGAACATCGATCAGCGCGTATCGTTCATGTCGATGCTGGAGAACATCGAGGTGGATCCGGGCGAGGCGCCTGCGCGCGTGGTCATCAACTCCCGCACCGGCACCATCGTCGTCGGCAATCACGTCACGGTGGAGCCCGTGGCCGTCACGCACGGCAGCCTTACGGTGGTCGTGACCGAGAACACCCAGGTGAGCCAGCCCGGCCCGCTGGGAGGGCAGGGCCAGACCGTCGTCACGCCGCAGTCGCAGATCGACGTGAAACAGGGCAATAACCGGATGTGGCAGTTCGATGCGATCAGCACGCTCGACGATCTGGTGCAGGCCGTGAACCAGGTGGGCGCCGCCCCCGGTGACTTGATGGCGATCCTTGAAGCGCTCAAGCAATCCGGTGCACTGCGCGCCGATCTGATCGTGATCTGAGCACGGCCCGTGGACTACGCCTTCAACGATCTCGGTGGACTGCAGTCCATCAATCGCCTCGCGAAAAAGGATCGCGGCGAGGCGATATCGCAGATCGCGCGGCAGTTCGAGTCCTTTTTCGTGGCGCAGATGATGAAGGGCATGCGAGCGGCGAACGATGTGCTTGCCGCCGACGGTCTCTTGCAGACCAACGAGATGCAGTTCCGTCAGCAGATGCTCGACGATCAGCTGGGTTTGTCGCTCTCGCAGGGTCGGGGGCTCGGGCTTGCCGAGGTCTTCGAGCGCGGGCTGAGGAGCCAGTTCGGCATTCCGGAGGATGCGCGTACGGGCCTTGGCGCGGGCACGCCCGGCGAACTCGATGCAAGGCGTATGGATCG
>CAIXOY010000587.1 GCA_903921135.1 uncultured Gammaproteobacteria bacterium | reverse complement strand
CGCAAGCGCTCACCGGTGGGTAGAATGCCACCATCAAGGACCGCGGCCACCCGCGCCGCACAGCAAAGGCGACAAACTGCCATGGCCGACCTGCCACAGCGCAACGACATCAGCACCATCGCGAAGCCCTACCTGATTTTTCTGGGGGATGTGAGCGATCCGCTCGATGCCAAAACAGGCCTCGGTATCCGCCAGTGGCGCCCGCAGTGGTGCGCGGCGCAGTACCGTTTGCCGGGGTGTGAGGTTGATCTGGGGCTTCCCGAACTCGCACCTGCGGCTGCCGCAGCGGCAGGCGCGAAGAGCCTTGTGATCGGCATCGCGCCGGATGGCGGGCGCTTGCCGCCGCACTGGCGCGGCGTGGTGCTGGATGCGCTGGATGCGGGCCTCGATATCGTCGCGGGGCTGCACTCGCGGCTGAACGCGGATGCGGAGTTTGCCGAGCGTGCACGCCTGCGCGGCCGGCGTCTGGTGGATGTGCGCAACCCCCCGCAAGACTTCAGCCCCGGCAGTGGTGCGAAGCGCAGCGGCAAGCGCCTACTCACGGTGGGCACCGACTGCGCCGTGGGCAAGAAGTACACCGTGCTGGCACTGGAGCAGGCGCTGCACGCGCGAGGCATCGCCGCCGATTACCGTGCCACGGGCCAGACCGGCGTGCTGATCGCAGAGCGCGGTGTGGCCATCGATGCCGTGATCTCGGATTTCGTGTCGGGTGCCGCGGAGTGGCTCTCACCCGCGAACGACGCGGCGCACTGGGATCTGGTGGAGGGACAAGGCTCGCTCTTCCACCCCTCCTACGCCGCGGTGACGCTGGGGCTGATCCACGGCAGCCAGCCCGATGCCATGGTGCTCTGCCACGAGGCGGGCCGCGCCACCATCGGCAACTTCCCCGACTACCCCATTCCCGCGTGGAAAGACGCCATCGCCACCTATGAGGCCGCCGCGCGACTCACCAACCGCGCCGCGCGCGTGGTGGGCATTTCCATCAACACGGCCTCACTGCCCGAGGCCGAGGCCCGCGCCGTGATCGCCGCCACTGCATCAGAAACGGGGCTACCCTGCATCGACCCGCTGCGCTTCGGCTGCGATGCGATCGCAGACGTGCTGGAGCGCCTCTGATGCGCGGCACCGCGCGCCACGAGCGCTGGCCACTGAAAGAGACCTTCGGCATCTCGCGTGGCGTGAGCACCGAGAGCCACGTGCTTTACGTGCAACTCGAACACGCGGGCATCGTGGCGCAGGGCGAAGCAGAGGCCGCGGAATACACCGAGGAGCAGGCGCTGGAGCGGCTGCGTGAGTGCCAGGCGTTTCTATCGCGGATGCCGCAGGACTACACACGCGCACGCCTGCAGCAGGACCTGCCCGCCGGCCCCGTGCGCAACGCCATCGACTGCGCCTTCTGGGATCTCGAGTCCAAGCAGCGCGGCCAGCGCGCTTGGGAGATCGCCGGCATCGAAGAGGGCCGTATCCGCACGCTCTACACCATCGGCCTGGACACCCCGGAGGTGATGGCTGCGCGCGCCGCCAAGCACGCCGACTGGCCGTGGCTGAAGGTGAAGCTCGGTGGCCCCGGGGACCGCGAGCGCATCGCGGCCGTGCGCCGTGCCGCACCGCGCGCACGCCTGCTGGTGGATGCCAACGGCGGCTGGACGCTGGACGAATTGAACGCCTACGCACCGGAACTCGCCGCCATCGGCGTCTCGGTGATCGAGCAACCGCTCGCCCCCGGCGCAGATGCCGCACTCGCAGGCTGGAAAGGCCCGCTGCCACTCTGCGCGGACGAGTCCTGCATCGATCGTGGCAGCCTCGCCACGCTGCCGGATGGTTACGGCTACGTGAACATCAAACTGGACAAGACGGGCGGCCTCACCGAGGCGCTGGCGCTTGCTGCGGCGGCGCACGCGCGAGGTCTGCGCCTGAT
>CAIXOY010000586.1 GCA_903921135.1 uncultured Gammaproteobacteria bacterium | reverse complement strand
GCGGGATCAGGAAAACCCCCATGAGCAACGTCCAGCCTCCGCAGCCCGGCATACCCGACGAGATGCTCGTCGATGCCGACACGCCCAGACCCGCCTACCGGAGCTACCACGCCTGGCTATCGCGCGTGGCCGAACAGGAGCTGCGCGCCAAGCGTAGCGAGGCCGAACTCCTGTTCCAGCGCGTGGGTATCACCTTCGCACTGAACGGTGAAGACGATGGCGCGGAGAGGCTGATCCCCTTCGACTTCGTGCCCCGCATCATCCCCGCCGGGGAGTGGGAAACACTCGAGCGCGGACTGCGCCAGCGCGTGGCGGCGCTCAATGCCTTCCTCGGCGACATCTACGGCGAGCAGCGCATCCTCCAGGCAGGCCTTGTGCCTTCGGACCTGGTGCTGCGCAACGCCCAGTACCAGGTGGCGATGCACGGGCTCGCCCTGCCCCGCAGCATCTATGCCCACATCGCGGGCATCGACCTGGTGCGCCATTCCGACGGCAACTACTACGTACTCGAGGACAATCTGCGGGTGCCCTCTGGCGTGTCGTACATGCTCGAGAACCGCCGCATGATGATGCGGCTCTTCCCGGAACTCTTCGCAGAGCACCGCGTGGCGCCGGTGGAGCACTACCCGAACCTGCTGCTGCGCACGCTGCGCGAGGCCTCGGCGGTGGACGATCCGAACGTGGTGGTGCTCACGCCCGGGCGCTTCAACAGCGCGTACTTCGAGCACGCCTTCCTCGCAAGACAGATGGGTGTGACGCTGGTCGAGGGGCAGGATCTCTTCGTGCGCGGCGGCTTCCTCCACATGCGCACCACCAGCGGCCCGCGCCGGGTCGATGTGATCTACCGCCGCATCGACGACGCCTTCCTCGACCCGCTCGCCTTCCGCGCCGATTCCATGCTGGGCGTGCCGGGGCTGCTCTCGGTGTACCGCGCCGGCAACGTGGTGCTGGCGAACGCCATCGGCACCGGCGTGGCCGACGACAAATCCATGTACCCCTATGTGCCCGAGATGGTGCGCTTCTACCTGGGCGAGGAGCCGATCCTGCGCAACGTCCCCACGTGGTGCCTGCGCCGCCCCGAAGACCTCGCCTATGTCGAGGAACACCTCGGGGAACTGGTGGTCAAGGAAGTGCACGGGGCCGGCGGCTACGGGATGTTGGTGGGCCCTGCCGCGAGCGGCGAGGAAATCGCGGAGTTCCGCGGCCGCATACGCCGCGACCCGCACAACTACATCGCGCAGCCCACGCTCTCGCTCTCGACCTGCCCCACGCTGGTCGAAGAAGGCATCGCACCAAGGCACATCGATCTCCGCCCCTTCGTGCTGTCGGGTTCCACCACGCGCATCGTGCCGGGCGGACTCACGCGCGTTGCACTGAAACGCGGTTCTCTGGTGGTGAATTCCTCACAGGGCGGCGGCACCAAGGACACCTGGGTACTCGCCGAAGACCCGCGCGCGGAGGACGGGACATGCTGAGCCGCACCGCCGCCGATCTCTTCTGGCTCTCGCGCTATCTGGAGCGCGCGGAAAACACGGCGCGGATGCTGGATGTCGCCCACTCGATGGCGATGATGCCCGCGGGCCGCTCGGCCGAGCAGGAACTCGCCGCACCCTTGCGTGTCACGGGCACGCTGGGTGCTTTCCGCGAGCAGCACGCAAGACTCACGGTTGCCGCGCTCTACCAGTACCTCGCCTGGGACAGCACGCACCCCGCCAGCATCTACAGCTGCCTGCGCGTGGCACGGGAAAACGCGCACGCCGTGCGCGGGCGCATCACCACCGAGATGTGGGAAACGCTGAACGCCACCTGGCTGGAACTGAACCGCATGCGCTCGGGTCGTCACCCCGCACTCAAACCCTTTTGCGACTGGGTGAAGGAGCGCTCGCACCTGTGGCGCGGCGCCACGGTGGGCACGCTGGCGCGCGGGGATGCCTTTCATTTCCTGCGCCTCGGCACCTTCCTCGAGCGCGCCGACAACAGCGCGCGCATGCTCGAGGTGAAGCAACTGGACGCCGCTGAAGAAGGCTCCACGCTGCGCGACTACTACCACTGGAGCGCGCTGCTGCAGGCCCTCGGCGCGCTGGAATCCCACCAGGACGCCTACCTCGGCCGCATCGATGCCGACACGGTGGCCGAACTCCTGATCCTGCGCTCCGACACACCGCGCTCGCTGCGCTCCTGTCTCGAGGAAATCAACAACACGCTCTCGAATATCGAGGGGCCGCAAGGGCGGCGCGCCAAGGGCATCGCGCGCACGCTTCTCACGCAACTCGAGTTCGGTTCACTCGCCGAATTGCGCACGGCAGGGCTGGACCGCTTTCTGGCCGACTTCCTTGGCACCATCGACCGCATCGGCTCGGGGATCCGCGAGGAATACCTGGAGTCCGCCTGAGGCAACACCATGCGCCTGCACGTCCACCACAGCACGGTCTACCGCTACGAGAGCGAGGTGGCGCGCAGCACGCAGTACCTGCGCCTCACGCCGCGGGATTCCTCGCGCCAGCGCGTGATCCGCTGGGAGCTGAGGGTGCCGGTGCCCGCGACGCGATCCACCGATCCCTACGGCAATGTGCTGCATGTGCTGACGGCAGAACTGCCGCACCGCGAGTTGCTGATCGAAGTCGAGGGTGTGGTCGAGGTGGATGACACGCCGCTGGAAGAAACAGACGGGCTACCGCCGATGATTTTCCTGCGACCGAGCGCGCTTGCCGATGCGGATGCCGCGATGCGCGCCTTCGCCCGCGAGGAAAGCGCAGCCGAGGCCACGCTGCCGAACGCGGAACGAGCCTGGCGGCTGATGGAACGGCTGCGCGAGCGCATGGCTTTCCTCACCGGCTCCACCGACACCTGCACCACTGCGGCCGAAGCCTTCGCCGCCGGCCAGGGCGTGTGCCAGGACTTCACGCACGTCATCCTCGGCTGCCTGCGCGAACTGGGCATCCCGGCGCGCTACGCCAGCGGTTATCTGCTCACCGACCGCGAGGGCCACGTGGCGAGCCACGCCTGGGCCGAGGTCTGGACGGGCACGCACTGGAGCGGCCTCGACGTGGCCAACGGCGTGGCGGCGGACGGACGGCACCTCAAGCTCGCGGTGGGCCTTGATTACATGGATGCCTGCCCCGTGCGCGGCGTGCGCAGCGGCGGCGGCGGCGAGCAGATGGAGGCGCGCGCGCTCGTGCGTCTCGCGGACCAGTGAGCCTAGAATGCGACCCTTCCTGAACCGGGAGTTCCATCACCAATGACCTACTGCGTGGGCATGCTGCTGCAGGAAGGCCTCCTGTTCGCCTCCGATTCGCGGACCAACGCGGGCGTCGACCACATCTCGACCTTCCGCAAGATGCACATCTTCCAGAACGGAAAAGACCGCCGCGTCGTGATCGTGAGCGCCGGCAACCTCGCCACCACGCAATCGGTGATCAGCCAGCTGCAGAAAGACATCCGCCAGGACCACGAGGAGCACATCCTCTCGCTGCCCAGCCTCTACGACATCGTGACGCGCGTGGGCCAGACGGTGCGCGAGGTGATCTCGAGGGATTCGGGTCAGCAGGCCCAGGGGCTTGCGGTGGACTTCAGCTGCAACCTGATCGTCGGGGGCCAGGTACGCGGTGAAGCGCCGCGGCTTTTCAACGTCTACGCGCAGGGCAATTTCATCGAGGCCACCGTCGATACGCCCTATTTCCAGATCGGCGAGATCAAGTACGGCAAGCCCATTCTGGATCGCATCATCCGCGCGGGCACGCCGCTCGCGCAGGCGGTGAAGTGCACGCTGGTGTCTTTCGATTCGACCATCAAGTCGAATATCTCGGTGGGGCTGCCCATCGATCTGCTGGTGCACCGCTGCGATGATTTCGGGTTGCACGAGCCCTACCGCTTCGGCGGCGAGCACCCGTACCTCAAGGACCTGCGCAATGCCTGGTCGGCAGGCCTGCACCAGCTCTTCGACAGCCTGCCGGATATCGATATCGAAGCGCCCTGAGAGGGCGCTGCAGCACCGCCCGTAGTCGGTGAAAGCGCGCCATGCGCGCGACTGTCGGGGGCATGGCCCCCTCCCACAAACTGCGGCACCTCCCGGCCTGTGGGAGCGCGCCAT
>CAIXOY010000585.1 GCA_903921135.1 uncultured Gammaproteobacteria bacterium | reverse complement strand
TGAGCACCACATCGGGGTGCAGCACCTCGCGCATGCCGTTGATGTCGGCGGTGTCGAAGCAGCGCCAGTACTGGTGCTTGCAGCGGCGCACGTCTTCGATGGCGGTGAGACGGGTGACCTCTGCGCGCAGCGCTGCGACTTCTTCGATGAGGGATTCGAGGTTCATGGGGGGCTCCGCAGTGTTGTTGTTTGTGCACGGAGCATAAGGCCCGGGATCGCTGGAAGCCATGTGCGTCAGCCTGCTGACAGGGAGAATCCGGGTGCGGTGAGTCTGGTGGCGGGCATAAACGAAAACGCTCGACTGGAGTCAGGCGTTCGGGAAGTGGTGGAGACGAAGGGGATCGAACCCTCGACCTTCGCATTGCGAACGCGACGCTCTCCCAGCTGAGCTACGTCCCCACAAGAGGCGAAGGCATTCTAGCCCCGTCTTTCGGTGAAAGGCACGCGCTCGTTTGCGAGCGCCGCGCTCAACCCGCCGACATGCCCCCGTCCAGCGTAATCGCCTGCCCGGTGAGGAAACCGTTATCCCGCGAGCAGGCCCACAGCATGGCCTGCACGATTTCTGCGGGTTCGCCGAGGCGCCCGAGCGGGATCGCTCTTGCCATGTTTTCGAGGGTGTTGCCGCGGCCGCTTTGCGCGAGCGGGTCCAGAATCGGCGTGCGGCTGAAGGCGGGGCAGAGCGCGTTCACGCGAATGCCTTTCTTCGCGTACTCCAGCGCTGCGGTTTTGGTGAGTCCGATCACGCCGTGCTTGGCTGCGGAATAGGCCGCCATCATGGGTGCACCCAGAAGCCCTGCCACCGAGCTCACATTGAGAATCGCGCCGCCGCCCTGCGCCACCATCTGCGGCAATTCCGCGCGCATGCAGAGGAACACGCCTTTCAGGTTCACCGCGATGTTGCGATCGAAAGCCGCTTCGTCCAGGTCTGTCAGGCGCTTGAGCTCATGGCCGATGCCTGCGTTGTTGATCGCCACATCCAGCCTGCCGAAGCGGCTGATGCCTGCCTCGACCATCGCTTCCACGTCGCTCGCCGAGGACACATCGCAGCGCTGCGCAAGCACGTGGTCTTCGCTCAGCCCATGAAGGCTGAGGGTGTCCTGAAGCGCGTCGGGATTCTGATCGGACAGGATCAGTTCCGCGCCGGCATCGGCAAAGGCCGCGGCTGCCAGACGGCCAAAACCGCTACCTGCGCCCGTGATGAGCACGACCTGGCCGGAATAATCGTGATGCGTCATGAGGGGTGCCCCGGGGCAGTGTTGAGGGCCGCGCGGGGAGGCCGGATCAGAGGGTGTCGTCGAGGCCGCGTTCCTCGACAAGGCCGAATTCCTGCGTGGGGACGGAGACGAAGTTCGACGCGAGGAGCTTTTGTTCGCCGTTCCAGCGATAGGCTACGAGCTTGCCGCCAGGGCGGGCCACGCTGTAGTCGAGGCAGGCGATGTTGTCTGCCAGCGGCTCGGGCTTTCCGCTCAGCCAGTAGTGCCCCATGAACACCGGGGGCGCCGCATGGCTGTATTCGATCAGGTGATCGCCTTCGACCTCGTCGTCCGGGATTTGCGTCTGGGATTCCTCGTGGCCGAGGAACACGCTCCGGTAGGTGGTGGCATCGCCATCCCACCAGCGCACCCGGATGTGATGGCGCTGCGTGCCTTCCTTGTCGAAGAAGCTGTAGCCGGGCGGAAGCGGGATTTCCTTGCCTTTCAGCAGCGTCTCGAGCGCGTCGAACTCCCAGTTGCCCCGGGCGGTCGCTGCGTAGAGCAGGCTGTTGGTGAGGCCGCCGCGGCGGTCGTGTGCGGCGGCGATGCGGTCTATCGAGATCTGGTCCCAGCAGGCGTGCACGATGCGCAGGTTCCCGAGGTCCAGCCACAGCGGCAGGCGGCAGAACCAGTCGATCAGTTCGTGGTACTCGGGGGTGTATTCGTAGGCGTCAAGGAAGGCGCGGTGCTGCTGATAGTTCTTGGCGTTGTGCTCGCGCAGATGGCCTCCACCCGGGCGGGGCGTGGCATAGGCGATGGCGTTCAGTTCGTGGTTGCCCATCACGGCGAGGGCCGCGCCGGTGTCGATCATGGGGCGCACGATGCGGATCACGCCGCGCTGTTGTGGGCCGCGATCGATGAAGTCACCCAGAAAGATCGCGCGGCGCTCCGGATGGCACCAGACACCGTCTACCGGCGAGTAGCCCAGTTCGACCAGCAGCGCCTCCAGCGTGGCGGCGTGGCCGTGGATGTCGCCGATGATGTCGTAGCCCACGCGTGCTGCTTTCCCTGTGGCGTTTCTGACACCCGCAGTCTACAGGCGCGGTGGGGGCCGGGGCCATCAGGGAATGCACGCAAGCGCCAGATCAGGCGATTGTTTTGCCCTGGATCAGGTCCGCAGCCCGCTCGGCGATCATGATCACCGGCATGTTGGTGTTGCCGCCCACCAGATGCGGCATCACCGAGGCATCCACCACCCGCAGGCCCTGCAGTCCGTGCACGCGGAGTTCCGCGTCCACGACGGCGAGGGGGTCAGTGCCCATGCGGCAGCTGCTCGTGGAGTGGTAATCGGCATCGGCTCGGGCGCGGATGAAGGCATCGAGTTCGGCGTCGGTCTGCACTGCGGGGCCGGGTTCCAGTTCCTCTCCCCTGAAAGCATCGAAGGCGGGCATTGAAAAGACCTTCCGGGCCGCGCGTATGGCAGCGCGGGCTACGCGGAGATCCTCCGGGTCGTCGAGGTAGTTCTGGTCGATCAGCGGCGCGTCGGCTGGGTTTGCCGATGCGAGCCTCACGCTGCCGCGGCTCTTCGGGCGGATCACGTTGGTGTGCGCGGCAAAGCCGTGCTGCGGCGTGAATTC
>CAIXOY010000584.1 GCA_903921135.1 uncultured Gammaproteobacteria bacterium | reverse complement strand
TTCAGGCGCGCATCGGGATGTGGGGCAAGGCGTGCAAGAACAAGGCGGCCGAGCAGTTTGGTGCTCCGATGTCGGCGATTCGTGTTTCCGTGGGCGCTACCCTGCAGACCTCGATCGACGCGGGCGAAATGAGCCTGCAGGATATCGAGCAGTACGGCCTGTCCTTCAACTGGGAAGTCGAGCACGGCGGCAAAAAGGCGCTGGGATATTGCAATACCGATGGCGATGGGAAGGTCACCGAGTTCCAGCAACAGTAGGAGTCGCGCGGTCGGACGGGAGCGCTGCTGTACGCCGGGCTGTAGTTGAAGGGGAGCCTGTCGATCGCCGCAAGCGCCTGATTGACTCGCTTTCATGAACTCTGTGCGTATTCGAACAGGAGCCTGCATGAATACGAAATTTTTCCTTGCCACTACCCTGGCTGCAGTCTTTTCGAGTGCCGCCAACGCTGACCCGTTCTTCGCCCAGATGGTGCTGCAGGATGTCACCTTCCAGGTCGAAAGCCCGAATGAAGGCTCGATCAACAAGGTGGTCGTACGTGCCAGTGTGGCCGAGGCTTCGATTGGCCAGGTTGAGGAAGAGGCCGACGGCACTGTGACCAGTGTCGGCATCGAGGACCTCGACGCGGATGGCTACCCCGAAATCTATGTCTACGTCAGTTCGGCAGGCAGCGGTTCCTACGGCTCGTTGATCGCCTATGCGTCAAACCGAAACAAATCCCTGAGCAGGATTTATCTTCCACCCATCGAGGACGATCCGAAGGTCTCGCAGGGCTACATGGGGCATGACGAATTTGTCGTTGGCGAAGGCAGTTTCATACGCCGCTTCCCTGTTTATCGGGAGGGCGACACCAACGCGCGAGCCACGGGCGGTTTTCGTCAGATCCAGTACAAACTCAAGGCCGGCGAAGCAGGATGGGTGTTGAGGCAGGACCGCGTGCTGGAACTGGAATTTTGACCGGCGCGAGACTCAGGGCGCGTTCCGGAGGTCTGTCCTCCGGCGTGGCGGAACCTGCCGCCCGGCGACGACGTGGATGCACTGAGGCAGCTCATCGGTAGCTCGATGACCTGTCGCACCGAGTCCTGGCAATTGCCACAGCACTAGGATGTTCCGCGCCGCTGTAGCAGAGGGCTTTGCCTTTGCGGACGCCGCACGCACGAGCCTGATCGAATCGTTTTCCCTGGGCGGCCGTACGTATAAGCTCCAGCGGTGTCGCGGGGCACCGCACTTCAGTCGGTTTCGTGCTGGTGGGCCGTCGTCGCGGTGACGCCTGAATCTACACCGAGGGATCGCGGCGCCCGCTGCTCCGCCCGGGGCAGAGCGGTGCCTGAACGTGGGTGACCGTCAGGATCGATGAGCAGATCCCCACGCTCAGGCCCTCAGGCACCCACGTCCAAGACGACCCGCCCCGGTAGCTTTAATCACGATTTCTCGCAGCGCGTGGTGCTGCATGCCGCAGATGCGGAGTGGCTGCCGTCTCCCATGGCCGGCGTGGAGCGGCGCATGCTTGATGTAATGACCCAGCGGAATCTGCACAGGTCACGCCGCTAATTCATAAGCCCTCTCGGGCGTCTTCATTCCCAACGCCTGGTGAGGCCGTTGGGTGTTGTAGAACCTGATCCAGTCGCCAATGACCCGAGACCCGTGCTGCTGCGTCTCGAACCGGTGTCGGTGGGTACATTGTTCCTTCAACGTCCTGATCACGCGCTCCACCATGCCGTTCTGTTGCGGACAGTGCGGCGTGATGAATTCTTGCCGTAGCCCGTAACTCCGAACTACCCGCGTGAATCTCCGGCTCGTAAAGACGAGGCCGTTGTCGCTTCGCAGCAGAAACGACGCTGGCACCCGCCCCAACGTTCCGTATCGGGCAATCAGGGCCTGCTCCAGTGCCGCTTCGGCGGTTGTCGCCTGACCGCTCCGGGAGACATGCCAACCTAGTAACTCCCGCGTATGGCAGTCCATCACCAACGCCAGGGTCAGCCATCCGTCACGCCCTCCCCATACCCGGCAGAGATCCGTTGCCCATCGCTCGTTGGGCCGCTGCGCGACAGAGGGCAGAGCCTCAATCCGGGGGCGGTGTCCGATCGGGCGACGCTTCACCTGCCAGCCTTTCAGCTGGAATACCCGCTGGACGGTGTTCTTGTTCATGCTCAACAGATTCGCGACAGTCCGGTAACCGAATGACGGCTCTTTCTCGATCATCTCTTTGATTGGACCCACCACCTCGGATCTCAGCTTCGGCGCGCTCTTGGTGGGTCGGTAATACACTGTCCGCCTCGGCACGTCGAACCATCGGCACAACTGGCTGATCGATACCTCGTAACCTTCTTCCCGAAGTCCCCGCTGGATGGACGTGATCATGTCTCGTCCTTCCCCAGCAGGGACTGCAACTTTTTTCGGGCACGGAGCTCCATCATCGCTTCGCCGTAAGCCTCCTGCAGTTCCTTGAGCTGGCGCTCGTACTGCTCCCGGATGTCTTCGGGCTTAGCCTTTAGCGCGTTCTCCATCCCCGACTTGCCCTGGTCGATCCAGTCCTCGATCTCCGAGGGCGTCAGGTCAAACTGCCTGCTGACCTCGGCAACCGTCGTCTTACCCTGGATGATCTCGAGCACCACCGCCGCTTTGCGCCGGGCCGTCCAGCGCTTGATCTCTTCGTCCATCGCCATACTCATCGTGTAACTCCTCGTAAGGTTACACCTGAGCAGGAATTCACTGGGTCATTACATTGACCGCATCGGTGGCGAAGTGGCCCGCGCCACCAGCATCGTGCGTTACGCACCGGGCTCGCGTTTCTCGCGGCACGTGCACGGCGGTGGCGAAGAGTATCTGGTGCTCGAGGGCGTGTTCTCGGACGAGCACGGCGATAACCCGTCAGGCACCTACGTGCGCAATCCGCCGGGCAGCGGGCATTCACCGTATTCCGAGGG
>CAIXOY010000583.1 GCA_903921135.1 uncultured Gammaproteobacteria bacterium | reverse complement strand
GACCCGCGCCTCGCGCCGCAAGACGGCGAGCCCGTCTTTGAGAAACACTGGGCCAGCGGATTCTTTCGCACGGGGCTCGATGCCTGGCTCCGTGCCCAAGGCGCGGATGCCGTCGTGGTGACGGGCCTCACCACCAGCGGTTGCGTGCGCGCCACGGCTGTCGATGCCCTGCAGCACAATTTCCCGGTGATCGTCGCCCGCGAGGCGGTGGGCGATCGCGACCCGCCCGCGCACGCCGCCAACCTCCACGACCTGCACGCCAAGTATGCCGATGTGATGGGCGTCGACGAGGTCCTCGTTTTCTTCGGCTGCGGCGCCTGAAATGGTTTCCGCGGCAGCGCTTTCCCGGCCGCGGGTACTGATCGTCGGTTACCGCAAGTTCGGTCAGCTGATGAACGCGGTTGCGGATGAGTTCCGCGAGCGCGCTGATATCCGGGTGATCGAGCACCTCATGGGCGGCGACGAGCCCTCGGGCACGGTGCTGGGGCAGGAAGGCGCCGACGTGGTGATCAGCGCGGGCGCGAACGCCGCCTGGCTCGCGGCCACGCTGAGCGTGCCGGTGGTCTCGCTCGAGATCACGGATGCGGATGTGGTCGAGGCGATAGCGCGGGCGAGCGAGATCTCGCGGCGCATCCTGCTGCTCACCTACGGCGGTGCGCGCCCCATCCTCGAGCCGTTGCGCAAGCTATCGGGGCTCGAGGTCGAGCAGAAGAACTACATGACCGTCGACGAAGCGCGGGAGGAGTTCCTGCTCGCACGACGCTCGGGTTTCGAGGTGGTGGTGGGCTCGAGCCTCGTCTGCGAGCTGGCCGAGCGCGAAGGCATACCCGCGATCATGCTCTACACCCGCGCCTCCTGCCGCGCCCTGCTCGAGCGCGCGATCGCCCGGGCGCTGGAAGGAACGCGTGCCCCGCGCGAGGCGAACACGCCGCGTCGGGCGACGGCGCCGAGCCGCAATCTCGTCTTCGCCTCCCCCGAAATGCAGCGCATCGACGCTCTGATCCCGGCCTATGCCGAGGTGCCCGCCACGGTACTGATCCAGGGCGAGAGCGGTACCGGCAAGGAGCTGGTGGCGCGGCGCATCCACAGCGAGGGGCCGTGGTCCTCTGGTGAGTTCGTGGCGGTCAACTGTGGCGCCATACCCGAGGAGCTCTTCGAGAGTGAGCTGTTCGGCTATGCCGAGGGTGCTTTCACCAGTTCGCGCCGCGGCGGCCGGCGCGGCTTGCTGGAACTCGCGCACCGCGGTGTGATTTTCCTGGACGAGGTCGGAGAGATGCCGGCCGGGCAGCAGGCGAAACTGCTGCGGGTGATCGAGGAGCGGCGGGTGAGGGCGCTTGGCGCCAACCGCGAGATCGCGCTCGACATCAAGATCGTGGCCGCCACGAACGCCGATCTGTGGGAGCGCGTGCGCGAGGGCAGCTTCCGCGAGGACCTGTATTACCGGTTGAATGTTTTTCGCCTGCGCTTGCTCCCTTTGCGGGAAAGGCCCGCGGATATTGCGCCTATCACCCGCTATCTGGTGGCAGACTACCTGCAGCGTTACGAACTCGCGCTCGATGCCGGGCGCATTGCAGCGGCCCTGGAGGGGCCCTTCGCGGGCTACCGTTTTCCCGGAAACGTGAGAGAACTGGAAAACTTCGTCGAGCGTAGCGTTGTGAGCGCAGCCCGGCTTGGCGACGGGGCCGCGCTGCTGGCGGCACTGCCGCAGGTGATCCCCGAGTTGTATGACCCCCCCGAATTCTCCGGTGTGGGCACAGGCGCCATACGCGAACAGGAAGAACTGCTGATTCGCGATGCGCTGCGAAAGTTTGGCAATGACCGCGCCCGAGCGGCCGAGTACCTGGGGATCAGCCAGACCACCTTGTGGCGCAGGCTGAAGGGAAAGGGCATCGGGAAGTGAACCAAGGTTGGTTCTTTTTTTCACTACAACGAGTTGGAGACTGACAACATGAGACAGACCCACAAGCGCGCCCTGGCGCTGGCAATCGCGGCGGCCACCCTGGGCTCGACCCCGGCGTTCGCCCAGTCCTCGCTGGAAGAGATCGTGGTCACGGCCCGGAAACGCTCCGAGAACCTCCAGCAGGTCCCGATTTCCGTCACGGCCTTCACCGAGCGCCAGATCGAGCAGGCCGGCATCGCCCGCCAGTCCGATTACCTCGCGATGATGCCGAACGTCACCCTGGTCAACACGGCCAACATCGGTGACACCCAGGTGAGCATCCGCGGCGTGGTCTCCACCCGTGACGCCGAGTCCACCTTCGCCTACGTGGTCGACGGTGTGCTCAGCACCAACCCCAACAGCTTCAACGAAGAACTCCTCGACGTGCAGCAGATCGAGGTGCTCAAAGGCCCGCAGGGCGCGCTCTACGGCCGCAACGCCACCGCCGGCGCCATCCTGGTCACCACCAAGGAGCCAGGCGAGGAGTTCGAAGGCAAGGTCAAGGTGGGCGCAGGCAACAACGCCAGCAAGACCACCTCTGCCGTGCTGAGCGGCCCGCTCTCCGAGAACGTCCGTGGCCGTATCGCCGCGAGCTACCGCAAGACCGACGGCTTCTACTCCAACTCCTTCACGGGCGATGACGACACCGTCGACTTCAGCGAAGACAAAACGGTCCGCGGCCGCCTGATCTGGGACGTGAGCGAAGACCTCAAGCTCGACTTCCGTGCCGGCCACTCCGAGGCTGAGGGCGGCGCCATCAACTTCAACGCCGTCTTTGCCATCCCGACCTTCGGTGCGGTCTTCGGCAGCCCGACCTTCTTCGCCGACGTGAACGACACCGAGTTCAATTTCACCTTCAACGTCCCCGGCGAGAACGAGCAGGAGACCGACGAACTCTCGGTGAAGGCAGACTGGGACCTCGGCTGGGCCGATATGAGCACCACGCTCGCCTACTCGAACCTCGAGGAGTACCTCCTCTCTGACGGCACCAGCGCCACCTTCTACGGCTATGAACTGACGGCGAAGTGCCAGAGCGACCGCGCCACCCTGAACAGCTTCACGCGCCCCGATCTCTTCGGCGGCTTCTTCCAGCCCTTCGGCGTGCTGCCTCCCGGGCCGGCTACCGACTTCCAGGGTGTCTATGGCCCCTACACCCCCACCTCCTGCGACGGCTACCAGTACCAGGAGCGCAACCAGGAAGACCTGAGCGCGGAAGTGCGCTTCACCTCGCCGCAGGACCAGTCGCTGCGCTGGATCGCGGGCGCGTACGTGGCCGACATCCAGCGTGAAGTCGTCGTCGCTTACGGTGCGGATCAGGGACTTGGCTTCGATCGCTCGCCCTATGTGCCGGCGACCGGCCCGAACCCTACAGACCTTCTGTTCTGGGACGACTTCGACACGCGCGTCTACGCCGTCTTCGGCCAGATCGAGTTCGATTTGAGCGACACGCAGGAGCTTGCTTTCGCGGCTCGCTTTGACCGTGAAGAGCGCGAGGTGTCCAGCAAGGTGCCGAACGTCAACAACTCGGGCCTCAACGTGAACCTCCTGGTGCCGGGCACTTTCAACCCCGGCCCCATCAACCCCGCGCTGGGCGCCAACCCCGGCGGCATTCCCGACCGTGACAACGACTTCGAGCAATTCCAGCCCAAAGTCACCTGGCGCTGGGACGCCGCCGAAGGCCTCAACATCTACGCCAGCTACGGCGTGGGTTTCCGCAGCGGCGGCTTCAACTCGCTGGGCACGGCAGATCTGCTGAACTTCTGGTTCAACGAAGGCTACGGCGGCCCGGGTGAGGCCGTGGGCGCAGGTCTGGGCATCAGCGACGACTACGACAAGGAGGTGTCAGAGACCTTCGAACTCGGTGCCAAGACCGAGCTCTGGGACAACCGCCTGCGCCTGAACGCCTCCGTGTTCAACACGCAGGTCGAGGACAACCAGTTCTTCGAATTCTTCGCCGGGCCCTTCGGTCTTCAGCGCGTCGTGACCACCATCGACGAACTGGAGATCCAGGGCTTCGAGGCCGATTTCAACGCTGCACTCACCGACAACTTCTCG
>CAIXOY010000582.1 GCA_903921135.1 uncultured Gammaproteobacteria bacterium | reverse complement strand
GCGAGGACAAGCCCCAGCGCAGCAAACCCTCGGCGCCCTTCATCACGTCCACACTGCAGCAGGCGGCGAGCACGCGCCTCGGCTTCGGCGTGAAGAAGACGATGACGCTGGCGCAGCGCCTCTACGAGGCAGGCTTCATCAGCTACATGCGAACGGACTCCACCAACCTGAGCGCAGATGCCGTCGAGGCCGTGCGCGGGTACATCTCTTCCTCCTTCGGCGAGCGTTACCTGCCGGGCAAGCCCATCGCCTACTCGAGCAAGGAAGGCGCGCAGGAAGCGCACGAGGCGATCCGCCCTTCCGACGTCAACCTCGCGCCCGATGCACTCGAGGGCATGGAGCGCGACGCGGTTCGCCTCTACGACCTCATCTGGCGGCAGTTCATCGCCTGCCAGATGACGCCTGCCGAGTATCTCGCCACCGTGGTCGACGTCAGCGCGGGCGATTACGCGCTCCGCGCGAGTGGGCGGATCCAGAAGTTCGACGGCTACCTGCGTGTGCTGCCACCGCAGGCACGCAAGGACGAAGACACCGAACTGCCCGACGTGGCGGTGGGTGAGAGCCTGCGCCTCAAAGAACTGCTGCCCAGCCAGCACTTCACCAAGGCCCCGCCGCGCTACACCGAAGCCACACTGGTGCGTGAACTGGAGAAGCGCGGCATCGGCCGCCCCTCCACCTACGCGGCGATCATCTCCACCATCCAGGACCGGGGTTATGCCCGCGTCGAGTCGAGGCGCTTCTACGCCGAGAAACTCGGCGACATCGTCACCGACCGCTTGGCCGAGAAATTCACCGACCTGATGGATTACGGCTTCACGGCCGGCATGGAAGAAACGCTGGACAAGGTGGCTGCCGGAGAGCGCGACTGGATCGGCGTCCTCGACGAGTTCTACACCGGTTTCCGCCAGCGTCTGGAAGAAGCCAAGCGCCCCGAGGCGGGCGATGCGATGGGCGGCATGCGCAGCAACCCGCCGGTGGAAACCGCCATCGCCTGCGGCACCTGCGGCCGACCGATGCAGATCCGCACCGGCAGCACGGGCGTGTTCCTGGGTTGCTCGGGTTATGGCCTGCCGAAGGGCGAGCAGTGCAAGAGCACGCTGAATCTGGTCCACGGTGACGAGGTCGTACACGACGATCAGGACGAGGAAGCCGAATCCCGGCTGTTGCGCACGCGTCACCGTTGCCCGCTGTGCCACACGGCCATGGACAGCTACCTGGTCGATGCCGCGCGCAAGCTTCACGTCTGCGGAAACAACCCCGCCTGCACGGGTTACGAAATCGAGACCGGCCGCTTCAAGCTGAAGGGCTACGAGGGCCCGCTGATCCCCTGCGACAAATGCGGTGCGGACATGCAGTTGAAGACGGGCCGCTTCGGCAAGTACTTCGGCTGCACCGGCGAGGCTTGCCGCAATACCCGGAAGCTCCTGCGCAACGGTCAGCCCGCGCCGCCCAAGTCTGACCCCATTCCCATGCCGGACTTGCGCTGCATCAACTGCGATGACCATTACGTGCTGCGCGATGGCGCCTCGGGCCTGTTTCTGGCCGCGAGCCGTTTCCCGAAGAACCGCGAAACCCGCGCACCCTTGCTGAAGGAGCTGTTGCCGGTGCGGGATCAACTTGATCCCAAATACCACTTCCTGCTCGACGGCCCCGTGAAGGATCCGCAGGGAAACCCCGTGCAGGTGCGTTTCAGCCGCAAGATGCGCCGTCAGTACCTGATGAGCGAAGCCGAGGGCAAGCCGACGGCCTGGAGGGCTTTCCACCGTGATGGCAAGTGGGTGGTGAGCAAGGATGAATGAGCCCGAGGTCGGGACCGCGCTCCTCGAGATCGTGGAACTCGCCAACGGCGATATCGTGTTGCAGCGCGCGGGAGGGGAAGGGGCGCCACTGGTGCGCATCCGCTTTTCGGCAGAATCGCGCGGGTATCTGGCCGGCTCGCGCCTGGGCGTTGCGCGGGCGATGATCGAGGCGGGTATCCGCGCCGCCGCCCAGCAGTCCGGCGGCGAGGCGGATGTGGATTACCTCGCGGGCCGCAACGATGCGGGCCCGGTCATCCACTGAGACCCTGGTCTCAGGTTCCCAGCCGCAATACCCCTACGCTGATCCCCTCAAGCGAGAACTCCCTCTCGCGCAGATCGACCCGGATGGTGTCGAAGTCCGGGTTCTCGGGGAGCAATTCCAGCAGGTGACGGTCTTTGGTGCGGTGCAGGCGCTTCACCGTCACCTCGTCGTCGATGCGGGCTACCACGATCTGTCCCTCCCGTGCATCCGTGCTGCGGTGCACCGCGAGCAGATCGCCGTCCAGGATGCCGGCATCGCGCATGCTCATGCCCTTTACGCGCAGGAAGTAATCGGCACGCGGAGAGAACATCTGCGGGGGCAGTTGCAGGTGGCGCTCGACATGCTCTGCTGCGAGCACCGGGTTGCCGGCGGCGACGCGCCCGATCACCGGTATGCCCGATTCCTCGCAGAGGCGTATGCCGCGCGAGGCCCCTGCGGTCATTTCGATGGCGCCCTTGCGCGCGAGTGCGCGGAGGTGTTCCTCGGCGGCGTTGGCCGAGCGGAAGCCGAGTTCGCGCGCGATGTCGGCGCGGGTGGGGGGGTAACCGGTCAGGTCCTGGTAGCGGCGGATGAGGTCGAGGACCTCTTGCTGTCGGACGGTGAGTTCCTGCATGGCGCGCGCCCCGGTGTGAAGATGCTGTGATTATATACAGCATCCTTCATCGGGCAAGCCTGATGCCGTGTTTTCTTCCGGCACTGCACGGCGCCTGTTCCGTGTCCCTCGGGCTTTCGTACCGGCGGTGCTGGCGCCATCATGCGGACGGGATGATGCGGGGTGCATGGCATGGGTTCGCAAAGACGTGTGGCGGTGATCGGAGGCAGCGGTGCGCGTTTTGCCGCGGTGTACGGGAGTGATGGGCCCGGGTTGTCCGATACCCCGTGGGGTCCGCCCTCTGCGGCGGTGCGTGATCTGCGTATCGCTGATCACAGTGTTCTCTTCCTGGCGCGCCACGGCGAGCCCCATGCCATCGCACCGCACCGCGTGAACTACCGCGCCAACATCCACGCCCTGCACGCGAGCGGTGCCACCCACGTCATCGCCCTGAACACGGTGGGTGGCATCAGCGCCGAGGCGGTGCCGGGCAGCCTGTGGTTGCCCGGGCAGATCATCGATTACACCTCGGGCCGGGAGTCTTCCTTCCACGACGGCACGGTCTGGCCGCTGCAGCACCAGGAGTTCGCTGAGCCTTACGACCGGCCGCTGCGCGAACTGCTCATGCTCGCGGCCGAGCAGGCCGGCATCGAGATGGTTTCCGGTGGTGTGTACGGATGCACGCAGGGACCGAGGCTCGAGACCGCCGCCGAGATCCGCCGCATGCAGCGTGACGGCTGTGATCTGGTGGGCATGACCGGCATGCCGGAGGCGGCGCTGGCGCGGGAACTGGGGATGGCCTACGCGAGTATCTCGATGGTGGTGAACCCGGCGGCGGGTCTCTCAGCAGAAGCCATCACGCTCGAAGCCATCCTGCGTGAGGCCGATCACTGCATGACGCGCTGCACGGCAGTGCTGGCGCGTGCGCTCCCCTTGCTGGATCAGCCGCCCGGCTGAGGCGACGGCAGCGGCGCCGATGTCGCCGGCGTGCCCGCGGGCAGTGTCAGCTGTGGAGCATCACCCTCTGGGGAGACAGGCTTGGCCGGGTCCCAGGGCCGCACCGTCACCAGCACGCCGAGCAGCGGGTGGTCGAGGTAGTGCACCTCGCCCGGCGCAATCTTGCGGCTGGCGGTCAGTAGCACTGTCTGTGTTGCGCGCACGGGTTCCACAACCACGGCGGGCTCGGCGGGTACGGGTTCCTGTGCTGCCTCCGTGCTCATGCCGCTCTCTGCCTGCACGGCAGCGGGAGGTTGCGGCAGTAGCGGCTTGGGAACCGGTGGCAAGTCCACGGCATCCGGCCCCGGGGCTTCCCCGGCAGCGGGGAATGCGTTCAGCCACAAGCGGGCGTCGACGTGCAGGAACCGGGATCGCGTGATCGTGACGGAGCCTTCCAGTTCGCGGTGATCGCCCGCGCTGGCACCGCCGGTGACGAGCACGTTTTCGCTCGCACCCTCTGCCAAGCGTGGTTCGCGCCAGGCGAGGTGCGCAAGCAGCCGGTAACCCGGCGCGTTGGCGATACGTGCGGCGGCATCGGCGAGCACGGTGTCCTGGCCCGCGAGCAGCACGCCGGGGAGTTCATCCGGCGCAGGAGCTTGCGCCGCGGGCGCTGCCGGCGCCGCGCTGCCGGCTTCTGCCTGCAGCGCGCGCTCGAATTCGCGGGCTTCCAGCGCCGCCGTGTGCTCGGGGCTGCCCGGTTCGAGCAGGAAGCGAAGCGCAGGCGGATAGGACAGCGCGGGTGCGGTGGGCCATGTCTCGCCTGGGCCATCCGCTTCTGTGTGGCGGAAAACAACGACTTCCACCTGTACCCAGGGCGCCTCCGCCGCAGGGAGCTGCGGGGTCTGTGTCTGTGCAGCGGTGCCACCCGCCCAGAGCGACAGAAGAAGGCAGAGCCGCGCGGCGCGTTGATGCGGGTTCATCTGGATCGTGCTCCGGAGTTCGCTGCGTGGCTCCGCCGCGCGAGGCGCGCGAGCAGTTCCTCGACGAAACCGATGCGCGCCTGCGCATCGGGAAGAGCCTGGCTGAATCGCAGCCGTACGCCGCCGTCGAGACGGAACCGGCGCGGATCCTGCTGCACCATATCGACGATCGTCAACGGGTCGACCCTGGTGTCCTTCGCGAATTCGAGCAAGCCGGAGGTGGCGCCCGCCTCGATCCGCGAGATGCCCAGCGCCGCCGCCGCGAGGCGCAGCCGCGCCATCTGCAGCAGGTTCTGCGTTGCGGGCGGCAAGGGGCCGAAGCGGTCCAGCATCTCGGACTCCAGCGCCGCGAGAGCATCCTCGTTGCCGGCCGAGGACAGGCGCTTGTAGAGCACCAGACGGTTGTGTACGTCGGGCAGGTAGTCGTCCGGAATCAGGGCGGGTATGCGCAGGTTCACGTCCAGCCCGGGCCGCAGGTCCGCCTCCGGATCGGGCAGCTTGCCGGCTCGCAAAGCCTTCACGGCGCGCTCGAGCAGGTCCATGTACAGGCTGTAGCCGATCGCCTGTATCTGGCCGCTCTGCTCCTCGCCGAGCAACTCTCCCGCGCCGCGGATCTCGAGGTCGTGCGTGGCCAGCAGAAAGCCCGCGCCCAGCGATTCCGTTCCGACGAGCGCCTCGAGGCGTTTCACGGCGTCGCCGGTCATCGATTTTTCGTCGGGCGTCAGCAGGAAGGCGTAGGCCTGGTGATGCGAGCGGCCCACGCGGCCGCGCAACTGGTGCAGCTGTGCGAGCCCGAACTTGTCGGCCCGCTCGATGATGATGGTGTTGGCGCTGGGGATGTCTATCCCGGTCTCGATGATGGTGGTGCAGCAGAGCACGTTGAAGCGCTTGTGGTAGAAATCGGACATCACGCGCTCGAGTTCGCGCTCGCGCAACTGCCCGTGCGCCACCGCGACGCGTGCCTCCGGCAGGAGTGCCGTGATCTCGGCGGCCCGTTTCTCGATCGACTGCACGTCGTTGTGCAGCAGGAAGACTTGCCCGCCGCGGCGCAGTTCCCGCGAGAGTGCATCCCGCACCACCGTGTCGTCGTGGCGCTGCACGAAGGTTTTCACGGACAGCCGGCGTGCGGGCGGTGTGCTGATGATCGAGATGTCGCGCAGGCCCGCCATCGCCATGTTCAGCGTGCGGGGTATGGGTGTTGCGGTCAGCGTGAGCATGTCCACGCTCGCGCGTAGCGCCATCAGCTGGTCTTTCTGGCGCACGCCGAAGCGGTGCTCCTCGTCGACGATCACGAGGCCCAGGCTGCGGTAACGCACGCCCGGCGAGAGCAGGCTGTGGGTGCCGATAACGATGTCGACGCGTCCTTCGACAAGCCGTGCCAGCACCTCTTTCTGTTCCTGCGCCGATTTGAATCGCGACAGCGAGGCGATGCTCACCGGCAGGTCGGCGAAGCGGTCGCTGAAGGTTTCGAAGTGCTGTTCCGCGAGCAGCGTGGTGGGCACCAGCACCGCCACCTGCATGCCCGCGTTCACCGCCACAAACGCCGCACGCATCGCCACTTCGGTCTTGCCGAAACCCACATCGCCGCAGACCAGACGGTCCATGGCGCGCGGCGCGGCCATGTCCGTGAGCACGGCCTCGATGGCGGTCAGCTGATCGGGTGTTTCCTCGAAAGGAAAGGCGGCGGCGAAGGCCTCGTAGGCCGAGCCGGGATCGTCGAAGGCGTGGCCCGGACGTGCCGCCCGCCGGGCATGGATTTCGAGCAGTTCGGCGGCGACGTCGCGGATTTTCTCGGCAGCCTTGCGGCGTGCTTTCTGCCATTGGTCGCTGCCGAGACGCGCGAGTTGCAGGTTGTCCGCGTCGATGCCGGTGTAGCGGCTGACCAGATCGAGCGAGGTGACCGGAACGAAGAGCTTCGCGCCTTCCGCGTATTCGATGCAGAGGAATTCGGCCCGCTCGCCGTCGACCTCCAGCGCCTGCAGTCCGAGATAGCGGCCTACGCCGTGCTCGAGATGGACCACCGGCACGCCGGGCGAGAGTTCCGCCAGATCGCGGATGCCGTTGCTCCAGCCCTCGCTCGCGCGGGCGCGCCGGCGTCGCTGCAGCACGCGTCTGCCGAAGAGGGCAGATTCCGCGATGACGGCAAGCCCCGGCGTGGCCACCGTGAAGCCGGCAGCAAGCGGCGCCACGGCCAGAGCCACCCGCGCGCCCGAGGTGAGGAAGTCCTGCCAGCCGCTCACGTTTTCGGCGCCCGCGCCTGCCCGGCGGAGCATCTCGGCCAGCATCTCGCGACGACCGGCTGTCTCGGCGCAGAAAAGCAGCCGTTTGCCCGACAGGCCGAGTAGCGCCTGCACGCGGGCCTGGGCGTCGGCTTTTTCCGGGAGCTGCAGGCTGTCCAGGGTCACTGCGGGGAAATCGCCGGCGCCGGCACGCTCCGGTGCTGGCGCCTTGCCGAAATCGATCCGCGTGTAGCGCTTCAGGCCGGTGCGTACTTCGTCGGGTGGCAGGCAGATCTCGCGCGGTTCCAGCAGTGGCCGGGAGTGGTCCGAGCCCAGACTCGCATGGCGTGCGCGCAAGGCATCCCAGCTGTGATCGAGCTCGCCCCGGACCTCGTCCTCGACGCAGACCAGCGTGTCTTCCGGCAGGTAATCGAAGAGCGTCGCGCAGGCGTCGAAAAACAATGGCAGCCAGTACTCCACACCGCCCGGTGCGATGCCCCGGACGATGTCCTGGTAGTCGGGGCAGGCGCGGTGATCGTTGTCGAAGCGCGCGTGCCAGCGGCGCCGGAAGGCCGCGATGGCCTCCTCGTGGAAGGGGAACTCCCGTCCCGGCAGCAGTTCAAGCGCGCTCAGCGCGCCGGTACTGCGTTGCGTGTCGGGATCGAAGCGGCGCAGTGTCTCGATGTCCTCGTCGAAGTATTCGACCCGCACGGGCTCGTCCAGCCCCATCGGGAAGATGTCGATCACGGCGCCGCGCGCCGCGAATTCGCCGTGCTCGTAGACGTTTTCCACCGCACGGTATCCGGCACGCGCGAGCAGGCCGCGCAGCCGTTCCTGGGGCAGTTTCATGCCGGGGGCGAGGGAAAGCGTGCCTGCCGCGACGAAGGGCACGGGTGCAAGGCGTTGCATCAACGTGGCGACCGGCACCAGCACGACAAGGGGCTCCCCCTGCGCGAGACGAGCGAGTGCCTGGAGCCGCTCGGAGACCAGGTCCTGGTGAGGCGAGAAGCGGTCGTAGGGCAGTGTTTCCCAGTCCGGCAGGCGCAGCACCCGCGACGAGACAGGGTCCTCGCCCGCGAAAAAACGGATTTCCTGTTCCAGACGCTCGGCCGTGGCGCTCTCGGCCGTGACCACGAGCACCGTGCTGCGGGCGCGCACTGCTGTAGCGGCGAGCACCATCGCTTCGGCGCCCGCAGGCAGCCCGCCCCAGCGCAGGTGTTCACCGGCCCGGGGGAGCGGGGGATTCAGCGGATCCAATGGCATTGTCGAAGACCGGGGAAATTGCGAAGAAGCCGAGTTGCGGGTCAAACCGGGCTGTGCGGATAATACCTGCGACCGCCCCCACCCGTCTCACCGAGGCCATCATGCCGATTCGCAAGCGCCCGAAACCTGCTGACTATTTCAGCGACTGGAAGCAGCGCGAGGCGCTTGCCGAGGCGATGATCCCCATCGTGGGCCGCCTGAGCCGTGAACGGAACGTGCGCGTCAGCGTCTACGGGCGCTCCCTCGTGTCGCAATCGGTACTCGAGATCATGAAGACCCACCGCTTCGTGCGGCAGGTCGAACAGAACGAACTCTCCGAGTTCGACACTTTCCCGATGATCGAAGCGCTCGACCGCCTGTCGCTGGGCGCTTCCGACATCGATATCGGCCGTCTCACGGTGTCCTGGACGGGTGGCCCCCGCGAGGCAGGCGAGACACCCGATGCCTTCCTCGCGCGGGAACTCGCGCCCGTCGTCGGCACGACGTCCATCCCCCTCGATCGTCCCCGCGATGTGGTTCTCTACGGCTTCGGCCGTATCGGTCGCCTCATGGCGCGGCTGCTCGTGGAGCGCACCGGCGGCGGACACACGCTGCGACTGCGTGCGGTGGTGGTGCGCAAGTCCGGAGACGATGATCTGGTGAAGCGTGCGGCGCTGCTCCGCCGGGACTCCATCCACGGCTCCTTCAAGGGCACCATCCGCGTCGACGAAGAGCGTCAGGCCTTCGTAGCCAACGGCAACGAGGTCAAGCTGATCTACGCCGACTCGCCCGACACCATTGATTACACCGCCTACGGTATCGACAACGCGATCATCATCGACAACACGGGCAAGTGGCGCGACGAGGCCGGCCTGTCGAAGCACCTGAAGGCCAAGGGCGTCGACAAGGTCCTGCTCACTGCACCCGGCAAGGGCAAGCTGCCGAACATCGTGCAGGGCGTGAACCAGGCCGACCTGAAGCCCGAACACCGCATCATCACGGCGGCTTCCTGCACCACCAACGCCATCGTGCCGGCGCTGAAGATCATGCAGGAGCAGTTCGGCATCGTCTCGGGTCACGTCGAGACCGTGCATGCCTACACCAACGACCAGAACCTGATCGACAACTACCACGACAAGAACCGTCGCGGCCGCAGCGCACCGCTGAACATGGTGCTCACCGAGACGGGCGCCGCGAGCGCCGTCAACAAGGTGCTGCCCTCCATGGCGGGCAAGCTCACGGGCAACGCGATCCGCGTGCCGGTGCCGGATGTCTCGATGGCCATCCTGCACCTCACACTCGAGCGGGAAACCAGCGTCGAGGAAGTGAACGAGTTCATGCGCTGGGCCTCGCTGCACTCCTCTCTCAGCGAGCAGATCGACTACACCGCCTCCCCCGAGGTCGTGTCCTCCGATTTCATCGGCTCGCGCGCAGCCTGCGTGCACGATGCGCAAGCCACCATCGTCCACGGCCGTCAGGCCATCCTGTACCTCTGGTACGACAACGAGTTCGGTTACGCCTGCCAGGTGCAGCGCCTGCTGGAGTTCGTCTCCGGAGCGCGCTTCCCCGCCTTCCCCGCCTCCGACCCGGTCGCCTGGACCTGGCCGCGCGAGGCCTGATCCGCAGCCTGCTGCTCGCAACCTGCCTGCTGGCGGGTTGCGCGGCAGAGCCCGAGGTGCTGCGCTTCGAGGGGGCCACCATGGGCACCTCCTATCACGTCACCGTCATCGATCCGCCGGGCGGCACATCGGCCGCGCAGTACCAGTCCGACATTGATGTCGTGCTGGAGCGTATCGATGCTTCCATGTCCACATGGCGCCCGGACTCCGAGATTTCCAGGCTGAATGCGGCTGCGGTGGGAGAGGACATCGGGCTCTCTGCCGAGCTGCACGCGGTGCTGTCCGAATCCCTCGCCGTCACGCGGCTGAGCGATGGTGCCTTCGACGTCACGGTCGCGCCCGCACTTGCGGCGTGGGGCTTCGGGCCGGGCAGCGCTGGTCCGCGTATGGCCAGCGCGGAGCAACTCGCGGCTCTTTCGGGCCTCGTGGGGAGCGATGGCCTGCTGCTGCAGGATGCGCCTCCTGCACTGCGCAAACTGGCGCCACGCAGTATCGAACTTTCGGCCATCGCGCCCGGCTATGCGGTTGACCTGCTGGCCGCGGCTTTTTCAGCGCGTGGCCTACGGGATTTCATGATCGAGATCGGTGGAGAGGTACGCACCTCAGGCAGGAACGCGCAGGGAAAGGGCTGGCGCATCGGTGTGGAGCAACCGGACGCACCACCCGGCACGCCTGCAATCGCGGTTTTACCCGGGGAGGGGGCGGTGTCCACTTCCGGCGACTACCGTGAGTTCTTCGTCGCCCAGGGCAGGCGTTACTCCCACACCATCGACCCGCGCACCCTGCGACCGGTGAGCCATACGCTCGCCTCGGTCACTGTGATAGCGCCGAGCTGCATGCGTGCCGACGCCATGGCCACCGCGTTGATGGTGCTGGGCCCGGAACAGGGGCTCGCGCTTGCAGAGCGCGAGGGCCTGGCGGTTTATATGCTCTTGCGGGTGCCGGGTGGTTTCGAGGCACGCCAGAGCGCGGCCTTTGCGCCCTACCTGTCTCCGGACGGGGATTGAGGGCTCAGCCCCGCAGTGCGGCCACCATGGTGGTGGGCAGGTCGGTGATCAGGCTGTCCAGCCCCCGGTCGCGCAGCGTCACCGCCGTCTCGACCTTGTTGACCGTCCAGGCCGACACGTGAAGCCCCGCTGCGTGAGCTGCGTCGATACGTTTGACCGTGCAGAGCCGGGCGTCGAGCGCCACCATCCACGCGCCGAGTTCCAGCGCGGTCTTCACCGGATCAGGGCGCACGCGGTCCGCGATGAAGCCGAGCGGGATATCCCGCGCGATCCGTGCCACTTCGGCGAGCAGGAGAGCGTCGAAGGATGTGACGGTTGCGCGCTCGTGCAGCGAGCGGCGTGCGAAAAGCTCCGCCATGCACGCGGCCACTTTGCGCCGCTCTGCGGTGCCAGCGGGTTTGCATTCGAGCTGGTAATGACGCATCGCCGGGAACGCATCCAGCACGTCTTCAAGCGTGGGCACGCCCTGCGGTTGCGGCCATCCCGGTCCGCCACGGCGTGCGTCGAGCGCTGCCAGAGCACGGCTCTCGTGGCGTGCGACCTTGCCGCGGCCGTTGGTGGTGCGCTCGAGGGTCTCGTCGTGAATCACCACCAGCACGCCGTCTTTGGCGAGGTGCAGGTCCAGTTCCACACGATCGACGCCTGCCTGCAGTGCCCTGCCGAAGCCGGCGAGCGTGTTCTCCGGTGCCTCGCCCCGCGCGCCGCGGTGTCCGTAGATCAGCATGCGTTCCAGAGCCTCTGTCGCTTCTCGTAGGTTTCCCGGCACAGCGCCACGTCTTCGAGGAATCGGGGCAGCTCGTCGAGCAGGAGGGCCTGAGGGCCATCGACCAGGGCCTCGCGGGGGTTCGGATGGAAATCCACCAGCACGAGGTTGGCACCGGCGACCACGCCCTGAGCCGTCACCTGGGCGAGATCAAGGATGCGATCCGGCGCCGCGTCACGCGTGCCCACCGAGTGCGAGGGATCCACACACACGGGCATGCGTGTCAGGCGCTTGATCACGGGCACGTGCGCGAAATCGACCAGGTTCCGGTGCGGGGCGCCCGCATCGCTCTTCATGCCGCGCAGGCAGAAGATCACGCGGGAGTTGCCCTCGCTGGCGAGGTACTCGGCGGCGTTCAGGGACTCGTTCAGCGAAATGCCGAAGCCGCGCTTCAGCAGCGCGGGATAGGTCTGCTGGCGGCCGATCGCCTTCAGCAATTCGAAGTTCTGCGTGTTGCGGGTGCCGATCTGCAGCAGCACACCGGTGGGGCGGCCTAGCTTCTCGAGGCAGGTGTCGATTTCCTCGACGTGGCTCTCGTGCGTGACTTCCATGGCGATCACGCGGATGCCGTGCTTGCCCGCGAGTTCGAAGACCCAGGGCAGGCAGCCGGCGCCGTGGCCCTGGAAGGAGTAGGGGTTGGTGCGTGGTTTGTAGGCGCCCATGCGCGTGCACTGCTGCCCGTTCGCCGCGAGCGCCTGCATCATGGCCTCGACGTTGCGCTGGTTGTCGACCGCGCACAGACCTGCCATGACGTGCAGGTTGTCCTGCGAGAAGGTCACGCCGTTGTAGTCGAAGCCGGCGTTGCGCTTCTCGTCCTTGTGGCGGCCGAGCATCCGGTATTCCTCCGAGATGCGCACCACGCGCTCCACACCGGGCAGGGCCTCGATCTCGGATTTGTCGAGGGCATGGGTGTCGCCGAGCAGATAGATCTCGGTGAGTTTCTGCTGCTGCCCCTGCACCACGTGCGTGCGCAGTTCGATGCGGGGGAGGGCGCGCAGGTGCTCGAGAGTGCGGTGGTACTCTTCGCCGTTCTCATCGATGTCGGGGTGCAGGATCAGCAGCATGCGTGGTCAGCCTGTTCAGGGGTCGAGGGGAAAAATGGAGAAGTGGGGGCGGGTTCAGTCCCTGCCGGCGCGGCGACGCTGTTCGGCCATCTGGACCTGCATGACGTGCCGGGCGATCAGTTGGCGATCGGCTTCTTCAAGATTCTCGAAGCTCGCATTGATCAGAGGTTCCGCGCCGCCGTGCTCGGCCTTGATCACCTCGGCGTAGGTTGTCACCGCGGTCCACGCAGGCAGCAGCATCAGCCGCAGCGCCACGATGGCGCCTTCGGGCAGCGGCTGCGTCGTGTGCCAGGCCACGCCACCCTCGCTGAGCGAGATGGTCTGTTCCTCGCCCGTCGTGGCGTCCGGGGACTGAGCGAGCAGGTAGCGTGCGAGCAGGTCGGTCTTGCGGTTCAGCACGGCCAGATAGGCGCCCGCGGCGCGGTCTTTCTCGGCGATGGCATGCAGGAGCGCGCTGTTCTCCTGATCGAGGCGGAGTAGTTCACGCGAGAGCGCGAGCGCAGGATTCTCGGTGAAGTGGCTGTCGGGTGGTGCGCCCCGCGGAGCAGCCGCGCCGAGGAGCTTGCAGCTCACGACCGCACGGCACTGGATGCGGTAGAAATCGCGATGGTTGTCGATTCCCGTGGCCATGTGCCGCCGCTCCGCGTGCAAGAGTGAGGGTGTGTCGCGAGTATAGTGCGCCGCTCCCCCGCGCGGCAAAAGTGCGCGCCCCGGCGCTGCGTTCGCTCGCGGTCGCTGT
>CAIXOY010000581.1 GCA_903921135.1 uncultured Gammaproteobacteria bacterium | reverse complement strand
TGCGTGTGTGCCTGCTGGGTTACCGCAGCCATCCCTTTGCGGGCGGTCAGGGCGTGTACCTGCGGTATCTCAGCAAGGCTCTGGTCGAACTCGGCCACAGCGTGGATGTGATCTCCGGGCAGCCCTATCCCGAGCTCGATCCGCGCGTGCGGCTCATTCCCATGCCAGGCCTGAACCTCTACGAGACGGGCCTCGCGTCGCTGCGGCCCTGGCATTTGCGCTCGCGCGCCAATGTCTATGAGTGGCTCTCGAAGCTCACGGGCGGCTTCGGCGAGCCGCAGGCCTTCGGCATTCGCGTGCTCGATTACCTTGAGGCGCATCGCGCCGACTACGACATCGTCCACGACAACCAGAGCCTCAGCTACGCGATGCTGCGCCTGCAGGCGCGCGGCGTGCCGCTGGTGAGCACCATCCACCACCCGATCACCTCCGATCTGCGTCTGGTGCTGGCCGTCGAGCGGTCGTGGTGGCGGCGCCTGCTGGTGCGCCGCTGGTACGCCTTCCTGCGCATGCAGCAGCGAGTGGCCCGCGGCCTGCGCCATGTGGTCACCGTTTCGGAGTGCTCGCGGCAGGACGTCGCGCGGGACTTCGGCCTGCCGGCCGAGCGGTTGGAACTCGTCTACAACGGCATCGATACCGAGGTTTTCGCGCCCCTGCCGGGCGCCGTGCGCAAGCCGCTGCAAATCATGGCCACGGCCTCGGCGGATCAGCCGCTGAAGGGCCTTGCGGTGCTGCTCAAGGCTTTCGCCGCGCTGCTGCCGCGCCATCCGGGCCTGCGTCTGCTCGTGATCGGCCGCCCGCGCGAAGGCGGCGATACCGCCCGGTTGCTCGAGGCGCTGGATCTGGGCGCGCACGTCGATTTCCTGAGCGGCATCCCCACCGACGAACTGGTGCGACATTACTCCGAGTCCACGCTGGTGGTGGTGCCCTCGCTCTATGAGGGCTTCGGCCTGCCGGCCGGTGAGGCCATGGCCTGTGGCGCGGCAGTCGTGTCCTCCGATGGTGGCGCGCTGCCCGAGGTCGTGGGCGATGCCGGTGTGCTGGTCCCGGCAGGTGATGCCCTGGCCATGGAGCGTGCCATCGATGCGCTGCTCGGCGATCCGGCCCGCCGCGAGATGCTGGGTCGCGCAGCCCGTGCGCACATCCTCGCGGCCTTCTGCTGGCGGCGTGCCGCCCGCAGCATCACGGCCCTCTACGAACGCGTGCTGGCGGCCGATGGAAACCATTGATCTGCGCCACCTCCCGCTCGCACCCGGTGACCGGGTGCTGGATCTCGGCTGCGGCGAGGGCCGCCACGCCATCGCCGCCTGGCTGCAGCGTGAGGCGCATTGTGTGGGCGTGGATCTCTGCGCGGCCGACGTGACCCGGGCCCGCGACAAATCGCTGCCCTTCGTGCCGGAATTCCCGGCAACCGCAACGCGGAGCATCGGCTTCGGCGTGGCAGACGGCCTGCGGCTGCCCTTCGCCGACCACAGTTTCGATGTCGTCATCTGCTCCGAGGTGCTGGAGCACATCGGCCCTTACCGCGCTGTGCTGGACGAGATCCGCCGTGTGTTGAAGCCCGGCGGCGCGCTCGCCGCGAGCGTGCCCCGCTACTGGCCCGAGCGCATCTGCTGGTGGCTCTCGGATGCCTATCACGCGAACGAAGGCGGCCATATCCGCATCTTCCGCAGCGCGGAGCTCGAGCGTGATATCGAGTCGATCGGCTTCCGGCGCTACCACCGCCACGGCGCTCATGCCCTGCATTCGCCTTTCTGGTGGCTCAAATGCCTGCTGTGGGAGCGGCAGGAGCGTTCGCACCTGGTGGCGGCCTATCACCGCTTACTGGTGTGGGATCTGATGCAGCGCCCGTGGATCACCCGCTCGCTCGAGCGGCTGCTGAACCCCGTACTCGGCAAGAGCGTGGTGATGTACTTCCGCAAGGCGCCTGCGGCATGAGCGAGCTTTATCTGAGCAAGGGCCTCTTCCCGGCCGACTTCCTGCGCCCCAGCGTGGAGTTCATCCTCGCGGCGCAGCACGACGACGGTTGCATCCCGTGGTTCCCGGGCGGTCATGCGGATCCCTGGGATCATATCGAGGCGGCGATGGGCCTCGTTGTGGCCGGCGAGATCGACGCCGCGCGCCGCGCGTATGCCTGGCTGAAGGCCACGCAGCTGCCCGATGGCAGCTGGTGGGCAGCGTACAAGGACGGCGAGATCCACAACCAGGATCGCCGGGAGACCAACTTCGTGGCCTATATCGCCACCGGCGTGTGGCATTTCCACCTCGTCACCGGTGATCTCGATTTCCTGCACGAGATGTGGACCACGGTGGAGCGCGCCATTTCCTTCGTACTGTCGCACCAGGGGCCGCAGGGCGAGATCCACTGGGCTGTGGATACCGATGGCCGCCCCATGGAAGACGCGCTGGTCACGGG
>CAIXOY010000580.1 GCA_903921135.1 uncultured Gammaproteobacteria bacterium | reverse complement strand
TGATCTTGGTATTCCGCGGATTCCAGCCAGTTGCGTGCCTGCTTCAGGCGCTGGCTCCAGAGCAGTTCTGAAAAGGACGTGTTGTGTTCTTTCAGGACGTGGCAGAAATAGCGCGCCGAAATGCCGCATTTCGCTGCCACTTCGATGTAATTCAGGTCAGGGTCGGTAAGATTTTTCGCGACGTAGGCTTCGATATCCTCGAAGCGCTGGTCGATGAGGCGTTTGCGCCGGGGCAATTCCGCCACGAGATTGCTCAGGCTGTCGGAGATCACTTTCAGGAAGGACGTCGCGAGCGGTTCCGCGGCGCTTCGACTGAGACGCTCTCCTTCACCAAAGAGCAGGTCGAGGTATTTCGCGATGGTTTTCTGCCCGCCCACGGCGATAGGAAATGCCCGGTTCAGTTCCGTTATGCCCGGCAGATGCGAGAGGAAAACATGCGCAGGCACGATGGCCTGGATGGCATCAAAGATACCGTTTTCTTCCGGGCTCGCATGCGCGAAGAAAGGCATGCTCGAGTCAAGTATGCACCACTCGTTAGGCAGTACCTCGTAGGATTTCTGCGAACGCACCACCTCGAGACGGCCTTTGCGCACAAACCAGATCACGCGCACGCCGATCTGGTTGGAGCGGATGTGGACCCATGAACGCCGGAAGGAAATGCCCGAGCGCGTGACCACCCTCACCAGTGATATGGGATGGCCGATGGCTTTCTCGATGGAGACGTCGAAGGTGTCGGAGGCATCGAGGAGCAACTCGCCCTCGTAGAACTCCTGGCGGATGACCTCTGCGTACTGCAGGCGCAGTGCCTTGGCATCGCGGCCGTTATAGGAATACAGCGTAAACATCGGCAAAACCCTTCAAGCAGGAGACCCGTCTCCGGATTTTTGTTGTTCTGGCGAGGACTGTCGTGCCACGGAACCTTGTGCCAATCGCTGTGCCTTGTCAACACGCTGCGATAGCTTCCCGATGCACCTTCATTTCAGCAGATGCATGTGCCGGTAGTACTCGTCGAAGAAGTGTCGGATGCGGATTTCCTGTTCGCTGTAGACGCCGCCTCTGAATCCCTTGGAGCGGATTCCGGCCTGCACGCGCGGGACGAGTTCGCGGTCTTGCCGGATAACCGGGCCGAGGTTTTCCATGTCATTGCTGTCTAGGCGCGTGCGGGGCAGCACGGTCTTGCCGCTCAGATCCGCATTCTCCACGGCCATGAACGAAGGCAGTTCACCGATGCCCGGCACCGCGTACACCTGCGCCTGGTAGATGCACTTTTCGGGGTCACTCGGATGTGGCATCCAGTTCTGGATGAAGACGCCTTCCGGGTGCATGAATGCTTCGGTGCTCGGGAAGAGCCCGACGCCCCAGTCGTCCACCAGTTGTCCCTCGCTGAACTTGGAGTAGTCGATGGCGTAGCCCTTGCGCGCGAGTTTTGCCTTGATCACGGCCTGCGGCACGTCTTTGGAGCTCTTCGGCCAGTTGGCTTCCGGCACCCCGGCCTCGCGCAGGAAGATCCGGTGTTCCTCGGCGAGTTCGAGCTTGCCGCCCTTGCGCGCCGCGTACTGCGGCGCGGGGCTCATGAATTGGTAGATGCTGAGGGCATGCCCGTGGGCAAAGAGATCCGTTTGCGCGTGGTAGGCATCGACCGCTGGTACCAGCTGGGGGTGCGTCGCCTGCACGTGGTAGCCCTCGATGAACGCCTCGTGCGAGGTCTTCCAGTTGGCGTTCCATTCCTGCATGACGTCACGTACACGGATCATCTTCTCGAAGTCGTAGGGCTGCGTACGCCCGATGATCTCGGGCCCGAGAAATTCTTCGAGTGGCATCGGATCGTCGTTGAACGAGATGAAGATCCAGCCGCGCCACACCCGGGCCGAAAGTTGGGGCAGATCAAGGTTGTGGCACAGCGCTTCCTCGCGGAACGTTTCGCGATCCTGCACCTTGAGCAGCGAGCCGCCGGGAGAAAACTCCCATTTGTGGAAGGGGCAGACGAATTTCGCCGCCTTGCCGAAATCCTTTGCCACCAGTCGCGCGCCGCGATGCTGACAGACGTTGTACATGGCGCGCACGGTGTCGCCGCGGCCTCGCACTACCAGTACGGATTCGCGGAACCGGTCCACACGCATGAAGGAGTTGGGTGTGGGTACATCGTTCAGGTGGCCGACCAGCAACCAGACCTTCGACCAGATCCGCTCCCACTCCTGCTCCATCACGTCGGGAGAGTAATAAACACTCTTGTTTTCGTGACGGGCCGTGCCGAGGTCTCGGGGCGGGGACTTCCGATAAAGGCCGCGCGAGTCCTTCCACTTCGGCAGAACGTACGTCTGGCGATAGGGCTCGTAGTCGATGGGCTCGCTCGGGTCGGCGAACCGGAACTGTTCCTCGTAGGGATGCGGGGTCTTTTTCATCGTTCTCTGAGCTTCCGGTTCGAGCGGGATTGGGAGGGCGGGAGCGTGGATCATCACCGCTGCGAGCGGGGTCATAAATGGCCTGTCACGCAGCGGCTCTTGTCTGTAGTGGCACAGAAACTCCTGGCGGTTCAGCTGCGGCTGCGATCGCGTGATGCCTCGAGGCGCTGCCGGACCTCTGTGCCGGCGAGCGTCTGCATCTCGGCATCCAGAGATTGTCTGAATGCCGCGCCGTACAGGTCGCGTGACAGCTGTGAGAACGCCTGCTTGGTTCCCTGTACGCCGCCGCGCGGCAGCTTGGTAAAGCGCTGTGCCAGCAGCATCGCGGCGGGCAGGGCCTGTTCAGGTGTGTCCACCAGATCGCTCACCAGACCCATGCCGAAGGCCTCTTCAGCGCTCAGCGCATCGCCAGTCAGCAGGTACCGTCGGGCGCGCATGAAGCCCAGAGACTGTGTCCAGGCGAGTACGCCACCGTCACCGGCCACCAGCCCGAGCTGGACATGCGGGTCCGCGATGCGCGCCGCACGTGCGGCTACCACCATGTCGCAGCAGCCGAGCAGCGTGGCTCCGAGTCCTATTGCCGCACCCTGCACCGCTGCGATCACCGGGCACGGCAGATCGAGCAGCCCGTGAACGATCGCCAGAGCCTCCTCGTGCAGGCGCTCGCGCAGCGCGGCCGAGCCGTTGGCCCGCAGCATCATTGCGGTGTCGCCGCCTGCTGAAAAAGACGCGCCCTCGGCCGAGATCAGTACTGCCGCCAGATCCGGAAGGGCGGCGATGTGACGCAGCGCCTCCGGGAACTCCCGGTGCTGCTCCTCGTCGAAGCGGTTGTGCAATGCGGGCCGCACGAGGCGAAGGTGTGCGATGTCTGCCTCACGATCCACTGTCAGGCATGTCCACGGTGAGTGCGTCATCTTTCAGCTCCCTGCGGCAGTTCTGTCCCGGATGCTCAGGACCTGCGCGCCCGCGCCTGCCTGCAGGCGAGCGCGCAGTTCCGGCAGCGCAGTCTCGTAGCGCTCCATGGCGAGTTCTTTCACAGGGCCGAAGCCGCGGATCTCTTGTGCGGCGCCCAGCAGGGCGAGGCTCTCCTCGATATTCAGCCGGCGCACCAGCGGCAGGGTCTCCAGCACCAGGTCACGGTAGTGCGTGATGAGTGCCCGTTCGCGCCTGCGCTCCGTGGTGTGGCCGAAGGGGTCGAGTGGCGTTCCACGCAATGCTTTCAGGCGGCTAAGTACGCCGAAAACAGGGCGCATCCAGGAACCGAAGCGGCGTTTCCGGGGGCGTCCCGTGGCAGGGTCGCGTGGCGAGAGCATTGGCGGCGCAAGGTGGAAGGACAGTCGGTACTGCCCCTCGAACTGCGTCCCCAGTTCTTCCTCGAAGGCGATGTCCGTGTGCAGCCGCGCTACTTCGTATTCGTCTTTGTAGCTCATCAGTTTCGCCAGCGACTGAGCGATCGTGAGCAGCACGCGCTCCCGGTCGCCGGGGTCCAGCGTGTCGTCGAGGCCTGCGTCTACCCTCGCCAGAAATGTGCGGTAGCTCGCTGCCCAGGCCTCGTTCTGGTAATCGCACAGCAGCTGTGTCCGTTGCGCCAGCACCTGTTCCAGCGACGCGGGTTGCGGCGGTGGCGGCGAGGTGAAACGTTCCGGTTCCGCAGCAAGCAGGCGGCCCAGCCCGAGCGTCCGCAGGTTCGCCTCAATGTTGCCGCCGTGCAACTGCAACGCGCCCTCGATCGACGCGCGCGATACCGGCAGCATGCCCCGCTGCAGCGCGAATCCGACCATCAACAGGTTGGTTGCAATGCTGTCGCCGGTGAGCCGCGCTGCCAGCGACGTGGCAGGCAGCTCGCAGGCCGTACCGCCGTCCAGGGCCGAACGCACCCGCGCCGCGAGCTGCGGTGCGTCGATCGCCATGTCGCGGTCGGTCTGGAACTTGCCGGTCGGCGTGACATCCGTGTTCAGCACCGCCTGCGTGATGCCGGGGCGTACCGTGCGCAAGGCATCGGCGCCCGCGGCCACCACCAGATCACACGCGATCAGCAGGTCGCTCGTGCCCGTGCCCAACCGTGCCGCGAAGAGTTCCTCTCCTGCGGCGCCGATGCGCAGATGGCTGGTGACGGCTCCGCCTTTCTGCGCCATACCGGTCTGATCAAGCACGGAGCAACTGCGCCCCTCGAGGTGCGCAGCCATACCCAGCAGGGCGCCGATCGTGAGTACGCCCGTACCCCCGATGCCTGTAACCAGGATCGCGTAAGGCGCATCGCTCCCTGCGCGCGATGGCTCCGGCAGAGCGCCCACGCGCGCGGTCAGATCTGGCACCTCGGTATCTGCGCGACGAGCGATGCGCGCGCCCTCCAGCGTGACGAACGCAGGGCAGAAGCCTTTCAGGCAACTGAAATCCTTGTTGCAGGAGGACTGGTCGATGCGACGTTTGCGACCGAGCGGCGTGTCGAGGGGCTGGATGCTCACGCAGTTGGACTGCACCGAGCAGTCGCCACAACCCTCACAGACGGCTGGGTTGATGAAGACGCGTCGGTCCGGGTCCGGCATGCGGCCGCGCTTGCGGCGACGGCGCTTTTCCGCGGCGCAGGTCTGCACATACACGATGGCCGAGACGCCGCGCGTCGCACGCAAGCGCCGCTGCACGGTGTCGAGCGCATCGCGGTGGTGCAACTCCACACCCGGAGGTGGACGATTGCTGCCACTGAACTGCTCCGGCTCGTCGCTCAGCAGCATCACGGGCGACACGCCTTCGGCGAGCAGTTGAGAGACGATGGCAAGCGGTTCGGGCGTGCCTTCCACCGGCTGGCCGCCGGTCATGGCAACGGCATCGTTGTACAGGATCTTGAAGGTCATGGTCGCCCCGGCGGCAACCGCGGCACGGATCGAGAGGATGCCGGAGTGCGCGTACGTCCCGTCGCCCATGTTCTGGAAGATGTGAGGTGTGTCGACCAGCGGGCCTGCTGCGACCCAGGGCATGCCATCACCGCCCATTGGCGTGGGCATCAGGGTTTCGCGTTCGGGAATGAACGCGGCGAGCCCGTGGCAGCCCACCGCGCTCATTGCCATGCTCCCCTCGGGAATGCGGGTGCTGGTGTTGTGCGGGCAACCGGAGCAGAAAAATGCCGGGCGCGTGAGCGGGCTGGCCGCCGTGGCGGCGGCGCGAGCGTCGATGGCTGCCCAGGCGGCCGCCCGAGCCTCCAGTTCCGCGTCCACGAGGCCGAGCGCCGCAAGCCTGCGGTAGATGGCTTGGCGCAGCATTGCGGCGTTCAGTTCCCCGGTGGAGGATATGAGCTGGGCGCCTGCCATATCGGCTTTTCCTGTCAGCGCAGGGCGTTCGTGCGTTGGCTCTGCGTAGAGGATGCGTGCGGCCTGCTCTTCGATGACCGGGCGCTTCTCCTCGACCACCAGGACTTCCCGGCTGCCGCAGGCGAAGGTGCGCAAACCCTCGGCATCGAGCGGCCACACGAGCCCGAGTTTGAGCACGCGTATGCCCAGAGCTGCGCAACGTTGCGCGCCGAGTCCAAGGTCGTCCAGTGCTTGGCGCAGGTCCAGATAGGCCTTGCCGGCGCTCAGGATCGAGAGCTCCCGCCTCGGTGAATCGAGCACCACGCGATCGATCCCGTTCGCACGCGCAAAGGCCTGTGCCGCCGGAAGGCGGTGGTTTACCGTAAGTGCTTCCTGCGCGAGCGGAGGTTGCAATTGCCGAAGGTTGAGTCCGCCGGGAAGTGCCGCGGGCAGCGCGGGGAATTGGTGCGGGGCGAAGGGGTCCGGTAAAGTCACACTGGCGGAAAAATCGAGTGTGTCTGTGACGCACTTGAATCCCACGTAGAGGCCGCTGTAGCGCGACATCGACCAGCCAAGAAGGCCGAATTCGAGTACCTCTGCCGGTGTTGCAGGGTAGAGCACCGGTATGAAAGCGGCGATCAGTGCGTGCTCGGACTGGTGCGCGCTCGCTGAGGATTTTCCGCCGTGATCGTCTCCGGCCAGTACCAGCACGCCGCCCTGTGCGGCGGAGCCTTCGAGGTTGCCGAGTTTGAGTGCCTCCATCGCGCGGTCGCAGCCGAGGCCCTTGCCGTACCAGAGCCCGAAGACACCCTGGACCTGCGATGTGCCGAACCAGGCAAGTTGCTGGCTGCCACGCACGCTGGTCGCGGCGAGCTCTTCGTTCAGGCCCGGCAGAAACGTCACGCGGTGTTCGTCCAGCAGGTGCTGCGCCCCCCAGAGCGCTGCGTCATATGTGCCGAGCGGCGAGCCGCGATAGCCCGAGATGAAACCTGCCGAACTGATGCCCGCCGCGCTGTCGCGACGCGATTGCTCCAGCGGCAAACGCACCAGTGCCTGCACCGTACTCATGAACACGCGTCCGGCCTGCTGCGTGTACTTGTCTGCCAGCGACACGACCGATTTGGTCATATGCTCTGCTCCGGCGATTCGTCGAGCTCGAAGCGCAGGAAGTCGATCGCGTGGCGCGGCTCGTGCCCGAGGTACGCTCCCGCGAGCCGTCGCGCCCAGTAGGCCTCGCCGCCGAAGGCAAGTTGCCAGTGTTTGATGCGCCGCGTGAAGAGATGCAGTTCGTACTCGAACGTGGCGCCGATGGCACCGTGCAGCGCGTGGGCAATGTCACAGACCTGGTGAGCAGCCTCGCAAGCGCGGGTCTTCGCCATGGCGCTGCGGCTCAGCGTGAAGGCGGTGCCGCCAAACCCGATCCGCGCCGACACCTCGACCGAGAGCGCCTGTTCCGCAAGCACCGCCGCTTGCTGCTGAACCGCCTGGAACTGCCCGAGCTTGCGGCCGAACTGCTCGCGCTGCCCGATGTAGGCGAGCGTCATCGCGAGCACGCGTTTCATTGCACCGGCCATCAGTGCTGCGGTGATGGCCGCGGCGCAGACGAGCAACTCCGTCTCGCCAGCCGCCACGCGCAGCACTGGCGCTGCCGACAGGTCCGGTAGCCGGAGTGGCAGGCGGAAGAGGCTCTCTGCCTCTCGCATTGGCAAGAGCCGCCACTCCCCGTCGGTCGCGAGCAGCGCATGTGTAGCCGTGCCGCTCTGCGGCAACAGCGGGCCGCCCGCTGCCAGCACGATCCGCGCATCTTCTGGGGCCAGTGCCCCGCGCGAGTGGAGCAGCGCGCGTGCCACCATCGTCTCTGCGAAGGGCAGTGGCAGCAGATGTTCACCACAGGCCATCACGAGAGGGAACACCTCGGACACCGCCAGCCCGGCGCCGCCTGCGTCTTCCGGGACCAGGGCGTCGAGGAATCCCGCCTGCGTGATTGCTTGTTGCAGTTCGCCACAGTCGGCACCGCTTTCTGTCGCGCGGACGGTGGCGCTGCTGCAGTGGCTGGACAGCAGTGCCGAGAAGGCGTCGATCAGCAGGGTGTCCATCAGCGCAGCCCCAGTCCGCGGGCAATCATGCCGCGCAGGATCTCCCGCGTGCCGCCGCGCAACGAGAAGACGTGGTTCAGTTGCATCAGGAAAGCCAGTGTGCGCAGCAGTTCCGGCGCGTGCATGCGCTCCGGATGCGCCGCGATGGACTCGGCGACGAGTTGCGGCACGGATTGCTCGAATGAGGTGCCCGCGTCCTTGAAGAGCGCGGCTTCCGTGATCGGGGACTCTCCGCGCGCAAGGCTGCCGGTGATGGAGAGCGACATTGCTCGCAGGGGTGCGAGCCGTGCGAGCAGGCGGCCGAGGCGCTCGCTGTCGTCGGCGTCATCACCGATCTGAGCCGCCCACTGTTCCAGCAGTACCAGGCTGGAATAGATACGCTCCGGACCGCCGCGCTCGAAGGCAAGTTCGGCGTTCACTTGCGCCCAGCCGTTGCCCTCATGTCCGACAAGTGCGTCTGCGCCGAGCCGCACATCCTCGAAGTGGAACTCACTGAAATCCGCGTCCCCGGTGCCAAGGGCGATGGGACGCACCGAGATTCCCGGCAGCCTGAGGTCGATGATGAACTGCGAGAGGCCTTGCTGCCTGTCTTCCGGTTTGCCGGAGGTGCGGACGAGCGCGATCATGTAATCGGACTTGTGACCGTACGTGGTCCATACCTTGGCCCCGTTCAGCAGCCATCCGCCCGCGTGCGGCGTTGCCCGGGTGCGCACGCTCGCGAGGTCGGAGCCCGCGCCGGGTTCGCTCATGCCGATGCAGAAAACGACCTCGCCACGACAGATGCGCGGCAGGTGGACGCGGCGTTGCTCCTCGGTGCCGAATCGCAGCAGCAGCGGACCACTCTGCCGATCCCCGATCCAGTGAGCGGCGATCGGCGCGCCCGCGGCGAGCAACTCCTCGACCAGCACGAAGCGCGCGAAGGCATCCATGCCGCCTCCGCCGTATTCGCGCGGGAAGGTGATGCCGAGCCAGCCCTGCTCACCCAGCTTGCGGCTGAACTCCCGGTCGAATCCGGTCCATGTCCGGGCTCTCTCGTGCGCTGGTCTGCCGCCCAACGTTGCCGTCAGGAACGCGCGCAAGGGTGCGCGCAGCGCCTCTGCCGCAGACGGAAGGCATGCGGCAGGAAAGTTGTCGACGACGAGTCCCATGTGCAATCCGGTCTCACGCAGGTGGAATGGACGAAGCTGACCCGCAGAGATCGCGATTTATACGGGAGCCCTGTCTGCCGGGTGCGCCCTTGGATGCTATCTGCCTAGCCTGTGGCGGCAACGGCTGCCGGCAAGCGGGGCGTCGTGTCCCGGGCTGCACGCGCGCTTGACTGCAACGGTGCCGAGATTGCCCCGTCCGACGGGGGCTCACATACTCCCGCGCCATACCGGATGCGGGAGCGTGTCGATGAGCGAAGCAAGCATTGAGCAACGCCTGCGGCGCATCGAAGCAGGGGAGGCGATCCGCGAGCGCCTTCACGGCTACTGCCGCGGCATCGACCGTCGGCAGCCCGATTTGGTCAAAGCCAGTTTCTGGCCCGAGGCAGGGGTCGAGTACGGCATCTTTAACGGCAATGGTCACGCTTTCGCCGACGTGATCTGCGACAGCCTCGCGGCGGGCGGCTGCGAAGCCACGCACCACCAGTTGGGCAACGTCTTGCTCGAGATCGACGGCCACACCGCGATCAGCGAGGCCTACCTCACGGCCTGGCACCGACTGCGCCGTGAAGATGGCAGCGCTCACGACTGCGTGTTCGGTGCCCGTTATCACGATCGACTCGAATGCCGGGGCGGTGTCTGGCGTATTGCCTTCAGGCGTCTGGTCTACGACTGGGTAAGGAACTACCCGGACACTGCCGACTGGTCCGTGGGAGCGCTCGGTGTCACCAGTGCTGTGGCCACCATCGGTGACGGTCGCGAAGACGATTGGGGCGAGCTCAATGCCGCCCTGCGCCGGGTTGCTTCTCTGCATTCCGCAGCGAGCTGAGGCAGCTGCGGGCGCTCTTGTCCAGCCGCGCAGCCTCTCTTGCCTGATCACACCCGCCCCGTCCCGCCGCGGTTGTTCCCGCTGGTCTCCGCTGTCAGGCTGGCCGGATTAACCGGAGGTGCGCGCATGGGCAGGCTTCAAGGCAAGGTGATCGCGATCAGTGGCGGCGCCCGTGGCATGGGCGAGGCCGAGGCGCGGCTCTTTGTGGCGGAGGGCGCGCGCGTGATGCTGGGCGACATTCTGGAAGACGAGGGCAGAGCGCTCGCTGCCCATTTGGGCGATAGCGCCTGTTTCGCCAGGCTGGACGTGAGCCGTGAGCCTGACTGGATCGACTTCTTCGAGACGGCACGTGAGCGTTTCGGAGGTCTGGACGGCCTGGTCAACAACGCAGGCATCATGCAGCCGGGCACGCTTTCCGAACTCACAGTGGAGCAGATCACACGCAGTTTCGAGATCAACCAGCTCGGCCCCATGCTCGGCATGAAACACGCGCTGCCGCTGCTGCGCGCCGCGGGTGGCGGCTCCATCGTCAACCTTTCCTCCAGCGTGGCGGTGCGGCCCTTTGCTGGCATAGGTGCCTATGCTGCCACCAAGTGGGCAGTACGCGGGCTGAGCCGCATCGCCGCGCTCGAGTTCGTGGGCGACAACATCCGCGTCAATTCCGTCTTGCCGGGCTATATCCGTACACCGATGACCGAAGCCCTCGGCGAGGCCATGGACGAGATCGGGCGCTCGCTCACGCCCACAGGTCGGGGCGGCACACCGCAGGAAGTGGCTCAACTGGTGCAGTTTCTGCTCTCGGACGAGAGCGCCTACATTTCCGGAGCCGAGTACGCCATTGATGGCGCATCGACGGCCTGAGCACATCGCCGCCAATCCACCACGGAACCGCGCATGAACAGCCAGACGATCCCTCTGCATGTACCCCCGGCACTGGTCCGTGATTTCGATTTCGCCGACATGCGAGGCGAAAGCGACGTCTATGCCCATTTCGCGGCCCTTCACCGTGAACCTGACATCTTCTGGACGCCGCGCCACGGTGGGCACTGGGTCGCTACCCGCTTCGACGATATGGCGGCGATCCTGGGGGATCCCGCGCGTTTTTCGAGTCGTCACCAGACGGTTCCGCCCATGCCGATCACGCTCACGCTGATCGAGTGGGACGGTGATCTCCACGCGGATGCCCGTCAGGTGCTTGCGCCGTTTTTCAGCCCCAAGTCCGTGCGCAATCTCGAGGATGTCGCGCGAAAACTGACACACGAGCTGATGGACAGTTTCGAGGTCCGCGGCGAGTGCGAGTTCGTGCGCGAGTTCGGGCTCAGGATGCCGATTATCATCGTCATGAGCCTCATGGGCCTTCCGAGCGAGGACACGCCCTACCTGATGGGCATATCGGAAGACATCGTGCGCTCGGTGGATCCTGCAGTGCAGCAGGGTGCCTTCCAGCGCGTGAACGACTACATCGCCAACCGCGTGATGCCGGAGCGGCGCGCCACCCCGGGCGATGATATTTTCAGTGCGATTCTCAGGGCGCGCATCGAGGGCGGGCGCCCGTTCAGCGATGACGAGATTGTGAGTTTCGGTTCGGTATTGATCGCGGCGGGGCTTGATACGGTTGCCTCGATGCTGGGTTTCATCACCCGCTTCCTGGCCGACAATCCGGTTCACCGGCAGCAACTGCTCGACGATCCCGCGTTGATCAACGACGCTCTCGAGGAGCTCATGCGCCGCTTTCACATAGCCAACATCGCCCGGGTTGTGGCCCAGGATCTGGAGTACAAGGGCGTGGCCATGAAGGAAGGCGACTGCATCCTCATCCCGACCTCCGCCGGCGGGATAGACCCCACGCGGTTCACGGACCCCTTGACGGTGGATTTCCGGCGAGGCGACAAGAAGACGCTGGTGTTCGGGCGCGGCGCGCACCAGTGCGTGGGTGCCTTCCTTGCGCGCACCGAGCTTCGCGTTTTTCTGCACGAGTGGCTCAAGCGCATTCCGCACTTCCGCGTGAAGGAAGGCGAAACTCCTGTTGCGGTGCCGGGCAAGGCCAATTGCCTGCGCTACCTGCCACTCGTCTGGGATCCGCGGTGAAGCGCTGGATCTGCGTGTTCTGCGGCTTCGTCTACGACGAGGCCGCCGGCATGCCCGAGCACGGGATCGCCCCCGGCACGCGCTGGGAGGACGTCCCCGAAAACTGGTGCTGCCCCGATTGTGGCAACGACAAGGCGGCCTTCGAACTTCAGGAGTGGTAGGCGACGCGCCCGTATGGGGCGCAGCACATACGGCTGCCTGTTCAGGTCATCCTGCCCCCTGCCCCATTAATGCGCTGTAACTCGTGGGCATCGCATGCTGCGTCCCGGGGGCATACACTGCCCGCCGGCCGCTCCATAGCACGACGCGGCGATCGTCATATCGAATCAGGAGTTCCCATGATGCCCCTTCGCCACACCCCCCTCGCTCTCGCCATCGCCCTCGCCAGCGCCGTCTCTTTGCCCGCACACGCCCAGCAGGGCGGGCTCGAGGAGATCGTCGTCACGGCCCAGAAGCGCGAGCAATCGCTGCAGGACGCGCCGATCGCCGTCACCGCCTTCAGCGCGGCCGATCTGGAGCAGCAAGGTATTTCCGATATCGGCGAGCTGAGCGGTTTCGTGCCGAACGTGCAGATCAACCCCTCGCCGGGCGGCTCGACCGGCGCCACTGTGGCGATCCGTGGCTCTGTCACCATCAACCCCGCCGTCACCTGGGAGCCCACGGTCGGCCTCTATCTGGATGGCGCCTTCATCGGCAAGAACCTGGGCGGCATCTTCGACGTCGCTGATCTCGAGCGGATCGAAGTGCTGCGCGGTCCGCAGGGTTCGCTCTACGGCAAGAACACGGTGGGTGGTGCGATCAACCTGGTATCGCGCAAGCCCTCCGGTGAATTCGGCGGGCGCGTGGTCGGCAGCATTGGCAACGAAGGTTACAAACGCGTGCTTGCGAGCGTCGACACTGCGGCGCTTGGCGAGGTGGGCGAGGGCCTCGGCAAGCTGAGCGCCAACATCACGCTGCAGCATGAAGAGCGCGACGGCTTCACCAAGAACGTTGCAGATCCCGTGGGAATCCCGATGTTCGCCGGTCCGCCCTCGAGCGACGAGTTCGCCAACCTTGACACCGATGCCGGCCGTATCGCCTTGCTTCTGGACGTCAGCGACGCACTCAGCGTGCGCTATTCCTATGACTTCAGCGACAAGGACCAGCTGCCTTCGGCGAGCGTGCTGACGGCGGTTGATGACCCTGGCCTCGGTTTCGGCGCATTGCTCTCGCCCTACATCCAGCCTGACGACAAATTCCCGGACAGTCTGAGCAACGACGAGTCCCGCTTCGAGAAGTCCGAGATCGACGGCCACGCCCTGCACATTGATTACGCATTGGGTGACGTGGGCTTCCTGGGCGATGTGACGCTGAAGTCGATCACCTCCTACCGCGAGCTCTCGTGGGAGGACTATCTCGATCTCGACGGTTCGCCCATTGATCTCTTCCACTCCGCGCGCTTCATCGACTACGACCAGACCTCGCAGGAGTTCCAGATCGTGGGCAACACCGACCGCGTGAACTACGTGGTCGGCGTGTACTGGTTCGAGGAGAGCGCAGACGTCTTCAACCCGATCAACTTCTTTGCCGAGTTCGGTGCGCCGGGCAGCAGCAATGCGTACGGTCTCGACAGCGAGGCGAAGGCCGTCTTCGGGCAGCTCGACTGGAAACCGCAGATCGCTGACGATCGCCTGACCGTCACGCTCGGCGCGCGCTGGACCGAGGAGAAAAAGGAGCAATACGTCGACCATCCCGAGAGCTACGGCTATGGCGAGGGTGACGAGGACTGGAGCAATTTCGCCCCCACGGTAACGCTCTCCTGGAGCTTCACCGATTCGCTGAACGCCTATCTGCGCTATGCCGAGGGCTGGAAAGCGGGCGGCT
>CAIXOY010000579.1 GCA_903921135.1 uncultured Gammaproteobacteria bacterium | reverse complement strand
GGGCCGGCGCGTGAGCTCCAAGCAGTGTCCCTTCGGTTTCGCCGAGATGCCTGCCGACTTCATCAACGCCTACGTGCTGGGCAGCGTGGGCAACACCGGCACCAGCATGGGTGCCTGCGCCTCTTTCCTGTACAACCTGCGCCTTGCCTGCGCCGACATACAGTCCGGCCGTGCACGTGTTGCCGTGGTCGGCAACGCCGAGGCGCCAATCACGCCGGAAGTGATCGAGGGCTATGCCGCCATGGGCGCGCTCGCCACCGATGACGGCCTACGCGCGCTGGACGGCTTGCCCGCGGGCGCTACACCCGATCACACGCGGGCCTGCCGTCCCTTCGCGGAGAACTGCGGCTTCACCATCGCCGAATCGGCGCAATTCGTGGTGCTGATGGACGCCGAGCTCGCGCTCGAACTGGGCGCGAGCATCCACGCCGCGGTGGCCGATGTCTTCGTGAACGCCGACGGCTTCAAGAAATCCATTTCCGCGCCGGGCGTGGGGAACTACCTCACAGTCGCACGCGCGGCAGCATTGGCGCGCGCCATCGTGGGAGAGGAAGGGCTGCGCCACCGCTCCTTCGTGCACGCACACGGCACCGGCACGCCGCAGAATCGCGTGACCGAATCCCACATCCTCGACGAGACCGCTCGCCTCTTCGGTATCCGTGACTGGCCGGTGTGCGCGATCAAGAGCTTCCTGGGCCACTCGATCGGCGCTGCGGCCGGCGACCAGGTCGTGATGAGTCTGGGCACCTGGGCGCACGGCTGGTTGCCGGGCATTCTCACCGCGCCGGCAAATGCCGCGGACGTACACGCGACGCACCTCGACATCCTGCGCCAGCACCGCGACTGCGACCCCACCGAACTCGATGTGGCGCTGGTGAATGCCAAAGGCTTCGGCGGCAACAACGCCACCGCCACCTTGCTGGCGCCGCACGTCGCCAGGCACATGATGGAGAAGCGCTTCGGCACCGCGGCGATGGACGCCTGGCGTGCCCGCAACGAAGCGGTGCGCACGGCCTCTGCCGACCACGATGCGCGCGCCACGGCGGGCGAGGCACCGCCCATCTACCGTTTTGACCAAGGCGTTCTGCGTGGCGAGGATCTCGGCTGGCAGGGAACGGAACTCCGCGTGCCGGGTTATGCCCATGGCATCGATCTGGCGCCGACGTCCCCCTACGAAGACTGGCAGTAAGCCGCGCCATCATCCATTTCCGCCGGACACGAGGAAGCCCCCATGGAGTATTCGCACAGTCATTCACTGGAGATGGCGCTGCCGCGCGAAGCCGCGTGGCAGAAACTGCGCGATCTGTCGGTGGCGCACCACTACGTGCCCGGGCTTACCGGCACCGAGATCAGAACGGCACTGAAGGAAGGCGTGGGTGCGAGTCGCCGTGTGTTCCAGGGCGGCGGTCGCTGGCTGGATGAAACGGTCACGGAGTGGGCGGAGGGGCAGGGTTTCGCGATCCGTCTGCACCGCGCGGAGCAGGGCATGGTGGCGCCGTTTCGCGAGGCCAGCTTCCGCTACTGGCTGGAGGATGCGGGCCCCTCAACCACGCGTCTGGTGCTGACGCTCTCTTACAGCCTGCGCTGGGGCGTGTTCGGGGCCCTGTTGGAGCGGCTCGCGATGGGCCGCGGCGTGAGCGCCAACCTGCGGGATGTGGCGCTTGGCCTGCGCGAGTATTACCTGAGCGGCGCGCCCGTCACGGACGCGCGCCGTGCCGAGTTGCGGCGCACTCAGTAGGGGTTGCCCGAGAGCACGCCGTTGCTGACGGATATCGTGTAAGCGCCTGCGGAAGAAGGGCGATTCGCCAGATCGAAGGTGCCGCCCGGCGGCACTTTCCAGATCCGGAAATTGAAGTAGCTGAGCGCCTGCTTTGCCGCGACCCGTTCGGTGCTGCTCACCGGGTGGTCGGCAAGCACGAAGTAAGCGGCAGAGGGCGCACCCGGATTGCCGTACACCCGCGCCAGCCCGTTGGCATCCACCACGATCGAGGTCTGCTCGTCCGCGGCGATGCCGAGTTGCGGGCTGCCGTAGCCGTCCTTGACCTGCCGTGCGAGAAAACCCATCAGACGCCCCATGCGGTCCCGTGCCACGAGGTGCTGGTCGGTGATGCTGGTGCTGAGGAAAGGCCAGCTGAAAAAGCCGCGGGTGAAGGTGGCGCCGCGGTGGTAGGGGTTGGCGAGGATGTCTGCCGAGGTCACGCTGGCCACGCAGGCGTCGTAGACCGTGGGGCTCTGGATCGCCATCCCGGCGCTCGTGCCGCCGACCGCGCCGTGCTTCTGCTCGACCACGTACTCCACGGCGGTTTCCACCGGCGTGCCCTTGAAGAGCGTCACGTAATCGCATTGATCGCCGCCGGCAAAGAACACCACTTCAGCCGCGCGGATCGTGGCGGCCAGTGCGGGGGAGGCGGTGTCGGTGCGACGCGTGATGACCAGGCTTTCCACCGAATCCACACCGTTCATGGCGTAGATGTAGTCGTTGTAACCGTTCGAGCCGGTGGCGCGCAGGATCACCACATCGACCTTGGTGCCGCAGGCGGTGCAGCCCCGCGTGAGGTCGATCATGGCCTGCAGTGCGGCATCGACGTCCGTTCCGCCGCCGCCAAGGTTGTAGACCGGCCCGAACAGCGCGGCGGGCGCCGCGTCTGCCGAGGAGCCTGTGAGGTAGCGGCTGACCTTGGCACTGGCGGCAGCGGGAAGGAGTGCAAGGGCGAGCGTCGCGACAAGAAGTCTGCGCATATCGGTATATCCCTGTACCTGATGTGTGGATTCATTCTAGGCAGCTCCGGAGGGCGCTGTCGCTGCATATCTCGCAAGGCCCGGACGCGCGTTGCATTCCCGGGATGCCGTTGGCACAGTGCCGCAAACCGATTGGAAGGCCTCTGAGATGGATGCACTGGACGCGTTGCTCGGCAGATCGTCCGCGCCGCGATTGACGGATCCCGCCCCGCAGGGCGATGCACGGGAGCGGATCTTCCGCGCGGCACTGCGGGCGCCGGACCACGGGCGCTTGCGTCCCTGGCGCTTCCTCGTGGTGGAAGGGCAGCAACGCGAGCGCCTCGGTGATGCGCTTGCGTGTGCCATGCAGGCGCGCGATCCGCAGACAGACGAGGGCGTGCTCGCCAAGCTGCGGGGGAACCCGCTGCGCGCGCCACTGGTGCTGCTGATGGCGGCCCGCATCAGCGAGCACCCCAAAGTGCCCGCAATCGAGCAGCAGCTGTCGGTAGCGTGCGCTGCGCAGTGCATCCTGCTGGCGGCGCATGCCGAAGGCTTTGGCGGCATCTGGCGCAGCGGCGCCATCGCCTGGTCACCCGAACTCCACGCCGCACTCGGCCTTGCCGCAGACGAGCAGCTGATGGGTTTTCTCTACATCGGCACGCCTGCCGCCGCTGCGCCGCGCCCGCCCGAGGCGGCGCTGACGGACCACTTCCGCGCGTGGATCGCGCCCTGATATTCCGGAGTCTTGACGCCATGGACCTGCCCGTATTCGAGACCCTCGCCCTTTCGCTCGAGGCGCACATCGCGCACGTGGAACTGAACCGGCCCGACAAGGCGAACGCCATGAGTGCAGCGATGTGGCGCGAACTCGAGACCTGCTTCCGCTGGTGCAGCCAGGAGCCGGCGGTGCGGGTGGTGGTGCTCTCGGGCCGCGGCAAGCACTTCTGCGCGGGCATCGATCTGCAGATCTTCGCCTCTCTGGACGATGCGGATCTGGAACCGGGGCGTCGCGCAGAGCGCCGCCGCGACACCATCCTCGGCTTGCAGGACAACCTCACGGCCATCGAGCGCTGCCGCAAGCCCGTGCTCGCTGCCATCCACAACACCTGCATCGGCGGTGGCGTCGACATGGTCTGCTGCGCCGACATCCGCTACGGCAGCGCTGACGCCTGGTTCTCGGTGAAGGAAATCGATCTGGGGATGGTCGCCGACGTGGGCACCTTGCAGCGCCTGCCGCGGCTGATCGGCGACGGGCTGGTCCGCGAGCTCGCCTACACCGGCCGGCGCATGGACGCGCAGGAAGCTCTGCAGGCGGGGCTCCTCACCCGCGTGTACCCGGACCGTGAGGCGCAGCTCGCCGGCGTGATGGAGATTGCCCGGACCATCGCCGCACGCTCACCGCTTGCCGTGCGGGGCACCAAGGAAGTGATTCTCTTCGGGCGCGACCACAGCGTCGAAGACGGGTTGCGCTACATCGCCAACTGGAACGCCGGCATGCTGAGCGCCGATGACCTATCCCGCTCGCTGGTCTCGGGCGGCAAGCCCGAGGGCATCGAGTACCCTGACTGAGCGCAGCCTTCTCTTGCTGCATATCGGTACGTAAATTGCTGACCTGAGGCCAATCCGGTGCCCAAACGGTCTCCGGAGGGGTGATGGCGCACGCAATCGCACCATAAGAGTGCGAGCGTCGCTGCAAATGCACCCGAACAACGCATAAGTACATTCTGAGGTCCGGAGGTCATCGATGCATCCTGTTCCGCGCCCGGCGCTGCGGCGCCTGTTGTCTGTTCCCCTGATGTTGCTCTCGCTCGGCGTGCAGGCCGGGGATACGCCGTCCCTTGATACCGGCAACGCCGGCTGGATCCTGACGTCCACGGCACTGGTCCTGTTCATGACCCTGCCGGGTCTCGCGCTGTTCTATGGCGGTCTGGTCCGCAGCAAGAACGTGCTGAACGTGCTGATGCAGTGCTTCTCGATTGCCTGTGTGTCCTCGCTGCTGTGGTATCTGGTGGGCTACAGCATCGCTTTCGCCCCGGGCAACGGGTTCATGGGCGGCCTGGATCGCATCGGTCTTGCCGGTATGGAAGAAGGCAGCCTGAGCGGCACGCTGCCCGAGTCGGTGTTCGTGATGTTCCAGATGACGTTTGCCGTCATCACGCCCGCGCTGATCATCGGCGGCATTGCCGAACGGGCGCGCTTTTCTGCGGTGATGCTCTTTTCCGCCGCCTGGCTGCTCTGCGTTTACGCGCCGGTCACGCACTGGGTGTGGGGTGGTGGCTGGCTGCAGCAGATGGGGCTTCTGGATTTCGCGGGCGGCACGGTGGTGCACGTCACGGCCGGTGTTGCCTCGCTGGTGTCGGCGCTCGTGGTGGGCAACCGGCATGGCTTCGGGCAGACGGCGATGCCGCC